>CALWYC010000099.1 GCA_944385655.1 uncultured Intestinimonas sp.
GCGTGATAGAAGCTGTCGCCGCCGGTGCCGTCGTTGCAGCGGGTGGAGATGATGAGCACGGCGCCGGGGGCGGCGGCCGCCTCGGCGGCGGTGAGGCCCTTCACGGACTGGTACATGTTCTGATCCAGGGGAGCGCCGCCGTTGGAGGTGATGACGATGTCGCCCTTCTTCTCGGGCTTGACCCGGCAGTAGCCCTTCAGGAAGGCGCAGCCGGTCTCATGGGCCTGGAAGGGGTCGCCGGCAAAGGCGGCGGCCACGTGCTTTTCCTCGTCGATGACCACGTTGACGATGTACTGCAGCTTGGCCAGCTTGGCGGCGGCCACCATGTCGTTGTGGAGGGGGTTGCCCTCCAGGATGCCGGTGCGGGCGCAGGGAGAGTCGATGAACTTGGAGCAGTGGTTGCCCAGCACGGTGACCTGGTCGCACACGCCGGGGAGCACGCTCTTGCGGCCGCCGGAGAAGCCGGCGAAGAAGTGGGGCTCGATGAAGCCCTCGGCCACCAGCAGGTCGGCCTCGGCGGCCACCTTGTCGATGACCAGCTTGGCGCCGGAGGGGAGGACGCCGATCTCCACGTTGCTCTCGGCGTCCCGGCTGTCGTGGCAGACGAACTTCTCCTCGTTGGCGATCTTCTCGCCCACCTTGTTCACCAGCTCTTCATGAGTGGTGGGGCGGTGGAAGCCGGTGGCGATGAGGAGGGTGATGTCGATGTCGGGGTTGCCCTCCCGCAGCTCGGCGAGCATGAAGGGGAGGATGTGCTTGCTGGGCACCGGGCGGGTGTGATCGCTGATGATGATGGTGGCGGTCTTCTTGCCCTTGGCCAGTTCGGAGAGCTTGGCCGAGCCGATGGGATTGGCCATGGCCTTTTTCACGATGTCGTCCTCGCTGCCCTCGGCCTTCAACGTCCCGATGGCGGACTCCAGGACTTCTGCCCCGGCTACATCCCGGCTGAGCTCCAGACCGGTGGTGCCAAAGGGGATTCGCATGTTGATCCCTCCAATTCAAAATTCGATGCCCGCGGCATCGCAGCGCGGTATGACCAACCCTCTTAATTGGTCCTACCTATTTCCTGCCTATAAGTTTAGCACAATATGAGGCAGATGCAAGGGCTTTTGGAGGATTTTTTCGCATTTCTACATTCCGCACAATTTGTAGCACCAATATTCAGCACATTGTAGGAATTTGGGTTTTCCGGTGAAATTGCACTGGACAATGTGCCCAGAAAGGTCTAAAATAACTATGAAAATTGGTGGAACCAATGTGCGGGACGCACAAATGCCCGCTGAAAGGGGCCGCCACAGCTAAATTGGTAGTACCAATCTACTGCCGGAAAGAGGAGTGACCTTTTGTGGGAGAGATCGTGCTAAAAGGCGTGCTGTCACTGCTGCCCATCATCTGGCTGATCGTGGCGCTGACCGGATTGAAGATGGCCGGCCACAAGGCCTGCGTGGGCGCCCTGATCATCACCATCGTGGAGTCCCTGTTCCTGTGGAAGATGCCGGCTGTGGACTGCGGCACCTCGGCGCTGGAGGGCTTTGCCTCCGCCCTGTGGCCCATCATCCTGGTCATCATCGCCGCCATCTTTACGTATAACCTGTCCCTGAAGACGGGGGCCATGGACGTCATCAAGCAGATGCTCACCGGCGTCTCCGCCGATAAGCGGGTGCTGGTGCTGCTCATCGGCTGGTGCTTCGGCGGCTTCATGGAGGGCATGGCCGGCTTCGGCACCGCCATCGCCATCCCCGCCAGCATGCTGGCCGGCATGGGCATGAACCCCATCACCGCCTGCCTGGTGTGCATGCTGGCCAACGCCTTCCCCACCGCCTTCGGCTCCGTGGGCATCCCCACCGTCACCCTGGCCAACGTCACCGGCCTGGACGCGGTGCCTCTGGCCTTCACCACCGTGGTGCAGATGGTGCCCTTCATGATCCTGGTGCCCTTCCTCATGGTCATCGTGGGCGGCGGCGGCGTCAAGGCCCTGAAGGGCATGGTGGGCATCACCCTGGTCTCCGGCGTCACCTTTGTGGTGCCCCAGCTCATCGTGGCCAAGTTCACCGGCCCTGAGCTGGCCGTCATCGTGGGCTGCGTGTTCAGCCTGGGCTTCACCATCCTCATGGCCCGGGCCCGGAAGGGCAAGGCCATCCCCGCCGAGTACGACATGAGCGCCAACGTCACCGCTTCCCAGGCCATCGACGGCCACAAGGCCCTGGTGTCCTGGCTGCCCTTCATCCTCATCTTCGTCCTGCTGCTGGTGACCTCCAAGCTGGTGCCGCCCGTGAACAGCGCCCTGGCGGTCTTCTCCAGCTCCGTCAAGATCTCCACCTCCGCCAACGCCGGCAACGCCTCCTTCAGCTGGATCAACACCCCCGGCATCTGGATCTTCGTGGCGGCCATCATCGGCGGCTTCGTCCAGAAGGCCACCCCCAAGCTGATGGGCGAGACCCTGGTGGCCACCGTCAAGCAGATGTCCAAGACCATCATCACCATCATGTCGGTGCTGGCTGTGGCCAAGATCATGACCTACTGCGGCATGATCAACGATATGGCCGTCTTCTTCGTGTCCATCACCGGCAGCTTCTACCCCTTCGTGGCCCCCATCATCGCGGCGCTGGGCGCCTTCATCACCGGCAGCGGCACCAGCACCGAGGTGCTGCTGGGCAGCCTCCAGACCGCCGCCGCCGAGCAGATCGGCGCCTCCCAGTTCTGGCTGGCCGCCGCCAACTCCACCGGCGCCGGCATCGGCAAGATCCTCTCCCCCCAGTGCATCGCCACCGCCGCCGCGGCCGTGGGCCTGGTGGGCCAGGACTCCAAGCTCCTGGGCGGCATCATCAAGTGGGCCGTGCTGGAGCTGGTCATCGCCTGCCTGCTGGTGGGTCTGCTGGGCGGCATCGTGCCTCCCATCCTGGGGGTCTGAGCGGCCCCGTTCCCCTGAACCGGAGCTCCCCCGCACCGCCGACGCAGGCGGCGCGGGGGAGCTTTTTGTCTGCCGCCCGCCGTTGCCAGAGCGGGCGGGGCATGGTATACTGCTCACGGGAGGAGAGCGATTTAAGCAGTTCTTAAAAAACCTCCCCCCACGGACTTAAAAAAGCCGTGCTATCCTGACCATGAGAGAGAAGGAGTGAGCCCCTTTGTATAACATCCTCATCTGTGACGACGACCGGGATATCGTCTCGGCCCTGGACATCTACCTCACCAGCGACGGCTACCGGACCTTCCACGCCTACAACGGTCTGGAGGCCCTGAAGGTGGTGAAGGAGCAGGAGATCCACCTCATCCTGATGGACGTGATGATGCCGGAGATGGACGGCATCCGGGCCACCGCCAAGCTGCGGGAGACGGAGAACATCCCCATCATCTTCCTCACCGCCAAGAGCGAGGACGCCGACAAGATCCTGGGGCTGAACATCGGGGCGGACGACTACGTGACCAAGCCCTTCAATCCCATCGAGGTGCTGGCCCGGGTGAAGAGCCAGCTGCGGCGGTACACCACCCTGGGGGGACAGCACAGGGCAGAGGACACGCCCCAGGTCCTGCGCAACGGCGGCATCGCCATGGACGACGGGGCCAAGTCAGTGACGGTGGATGGGGAGAGCGTCAGCCTCACCCCCATTGAGTACAACATCCTCCTGCTGCTCATGCGCCACCCGGGCCGGGTCTTCTCCACCAGCCAGATCTACGAGCGGGTGTGGAACGACCCCTCCCTGGGTTCGGAGAACACGGTGGCCGTCCACATCCGGCACCTGCGGGAGAAGCTGGAGATCGATCCGGCCGACCCCCGGTACATCAAGGTGGTGTGGGGCCTGGGCTATAAAATGGAGAAGCAGTGACTCCGGCGTGGAAGGAGGGACGGGATGAAGCGGCTCGTCACCAGCCCGGGAGGCCGGGCGGGGCTGTTCGCGGTGGGGGCGCTGCTGTGCGCCATAGCCTTCTGGACGGGGCTCATCACCCTGAGCCAGTGGGACAACCTGTGGATGGGGGGCAGCTACACCGACAGCTACAGCGCCGCGGCGATGGTGCGCCTCTACGACTATTACGCTGAGGAGACCAGCGGCCTGCTCCAGCAGGAGCGGTGGGACGGGACCCTGGGCTACACCGAGCGGAAACGGCTGGACAGTCTGAAGGGAATGCTGGACCCGACGCGCACCAATTACCGGGCGGAGGTCCACACCCAGGACGGGGCCCTGCTCTGGTCCAATCTGCCGGAGGGCGCCGCCATGGACGACATGTACGCCGTCACCCTCAGCGAGCAGACCCTCACCCGGGGGAGCGAGCTGCAGGAGAAGGACTACACCGTCTACGACGAAAAAAATGACCGGAGCTACCTCATGGCCTGCCTGGGAGACGGGACCTTTGCCCGGTGCGACCCGGCGGAGGCGCCGGGGGAGTTCAACGCCTACGGCTACCGCAGCAACAGCGAGGGCCGCGGCTGGGCGGACGACTACCGGCAGGACATGGACAGCCGGGTGGAGACGGTGATCTGCACCGTCCAGAGCGGGATGCAGTGGCCCCTGGAGGCGGAGGACTACTTCTGGGACGACTACGCCGACTACCAGCTCTTTCAGCGGTATCTGCCCGCCATCGCCGGCGCGGCGGCGGTGTCTCTCCTGTGCACCCTGTGGTGCCTGTGGACCCTGTGCCGGTGGGCGGGACGCCGGGCGGGCCGGGAGGAGCTCTGCCTGAGCTTCCAGGACCGGGTGCCTCTGGACCTCTATCTGCTGCTCTTCGGCACGCTGATGAGCATGCTCGTCAGCGGCGGCGACTCCATCACCTATGCCCTGAACCGGGCCTCCCCCCGGGCCACGCCTCTGGTGGGGCTGGCCCTCTTCACCCTGGTGGGGTGTTTTCTGGCCCTGGCCCTGGCGGAGACCCTGGCGGTACGCTGGAAGGCGGGGCACATGTTCCGGAACACGGTGACCTGGCGGCTGTGCCGCCGTATCCGCCGGTGGGCGGAGGAGGTATCTGCAAACTGGAGCGTTACCAGACGGCCGGTGCTCACTTTTCTGCTGTATCTGCTGGGCACGGCCATCACGACCCCCATTTTTTTCCTGGTCCCCGTGTACCAGGGCTTCTTCCTCTGGCGGCTGTGCCGGTGGGTGCGGCAGTGGCGGGCCATCCGGGCGGGCACCGAGCGCATCGTGGGCGGGGAGCCCGACTTCAAGATCGATACGGCGGGGATGTACCGGGACCTGCGGGAGCATGCCGAGCAGCTCAACGACCTGGGCGCCGCCATCTCCACCGCTGTGGAGGAACAGCTCAAGAGCGAGCGGTTCAAGGCGGAGCTCATCACCAACGTCTCCCACGACCTGAAGACCCCCCTCACCTCCATCATCAACTATGTGGATCTGCTGAAAAAGACGGAGGTCCTGGACCCCAGGGCGGCGGAGTACATCGCCGTGCTGGACCGGAAGAGCCAGCGGCTCAAAAAGCTCACCGAGGATCTGGTGGAGGCCTCCAAGGCCTCCACGGGAAACCTGAGCGTGATCCGGGAAAAGCTGGGCTTCACCCAGCTGCTGGACCAGGCTCTGGGGGAGTACCAGGAGAAGTTCGGGAAGAGCGGCCTGACCCCGGTGCTCACCACCCCCGACCACGAGCTCTGTGTGGAGGCCGACGGCCGCCATCTGTGGCGGATCATCGACAACCTGCTGGGCAACTGCGTCAAGTACGCCATGCCGGGCACCCGGGTCTACCTGGACGTGAAGGCCTGGGACGGGAATGTGGTCCTGTCGGTGAAGAACGTCTCCAAAGACCCGCTGAACGTGCCGGCGGAGCAGCTCATGGAGCGGTTCGTCCGGGGAGATGTGGCCCGGACCACCGAGGGCTCCGGCCTGGGCCTGTCCATCGCCCGGAGCCTCACCGAGCTCCAGGGGGGCGCCTTCCGTCTGGACATCGACGGGGACCTCTTCAAGGCGGTGGTGGCCTTCCCGGAGTACCGGGAGGAGACCGGGGGAGAGACGCCGTAACGGACGCCCGTCCGGAGGAGCGGTCTCCGGACGGGCGTTTTCCACGGTTTGTGGAAAAGAAGATTGCCTATCGGCGAGTTTTGGGTTAGAATGGGGGCAGCAGGCAAAACTGTACCCAAAGGAGGTCGTTCCGATGTATGACATCGTCATCGTGGGGGCCGGTCCCGCCGGGCTCACCGCCGCCCTGTACGCCCGCCGGGCGGGCCACACCGTGCTGGTGCTGGAGGGGGGCGTCCCCGGCGGCCAGGCCGTCACCACACCCCATGTGGAAAACTGGCCGGGCACCCTGTCCATCTCCGGCCCTGACTTCGCCATGGGCCTCTACCAGCAGTGCGCCGACCTGGGGGCGGAGTTCCAGTTCGCCGCCGTCACCGGCTTTGAGGACAAGGGGGATGTGAAGGTGGTCCACGCCGGTGATGGGACCTATGAGGGCCGCGCCCTCATCCTGGCCAACGGCGTCCAGCGCCGGAAGCTTGGCGTCCCGGGCGAGGAAAAGCTGGGCGGCAAGGGCGTGAGCTACTGCGCCACCTGCGACGGCAGCTTCTTCAAGGGCAGAGAGGTGGCCGTGGTGGGCGGCGGCAACACCGCTGTGGAGGACGCCATCTACCTCTCCTCCATCTGTCCCACGGTGTGGCTCATCCACCGCCGGGACAAGCTCACCGCCCAGAAGTATCTGGCGGACAACCTGAAGACCAAGGCCAACGTGAAGCTCCTCACCGACCACAAGGTGCTGGAGATCCAGGGGGACAAGCAGGTGGAGGCCATCCGGCTCATGGGGCCGGAGCACCAGCGCATCCTCCACGTCTCCGCCGTCTTCGCGGCGGTGGGGCTCATCCCCGACAACCAGAGGTTCTCGCCCCCGCTGGCGCTCAACGAGTACGGCTATATCCAGGCCGGCGAGGACTGCGCCACCAATGTGCCCGGCGTCTTTGTGGCCGGGGACAGCCGCTCCAAGGAGCTGCGGCAGCTGGTCACCGCTGCCTCCGACGGCGCCATGGCCGCCAGCAAGGCCGGCCAGTATCTGGGCGCGGTGTAATAAAATAAGCGAAAATGCCCCCGTCCTTTCCGAGTGAAAAGGACGGGGGCGATTTTTGTTCAGTCGGCGCCTGCCCGGACCCGGCGGCTCTTGTCCCCGCGGCCGGGCAGGGTGAGGGTGGTTCCGTCTGTGGCGGTGGAGATGAGGTAGCGGTAGACCCTGGCCTTCTGCTCATCGTAGAGGTCCAGGTCCTGGTAGAGGTTCTTGTAGTAGTCAAAGGTGTCCCGCTTCATGCGGATGACCTTCCGGAGGGTGGCCTGGCTGGTGATGAGGCTGCCCGGCCGCTTGTGGTAGTAGTAGAGGGGCTTGGGCACCGCCGCCACCAGTCGGACGTGGCGCAGGTACTCCAGGTTGAAGAGGAAGTCCTCGCTCCAGCTTACACCCTCCTCAAAGCGCAGGCCCTGCTTTTCCACGATGGACCGGCGGTAGAGCTTGTTCCACAGGGCGCCGTAGTAGTAGTTGGCCGGGGCCTTCACCATCTCCTGGGCGAATTCCTGCCGGGTGAGGAGCCGCTCCCCCTT
>CALWYC010000100.1 GCA_944385655.1 uncultured Intestinimonas sp.
CTGAAGTGGAACATGGGCTGGATGAACGACGTGCTCCACTACATGAAGCTGGACCCCTACTTCCGGCAGTACAACCACCGGGACATCACCTTCTCCTTCTTCTACGCCTTCTCGGAGAACTTCATCCTCCCCCTCAGCCACGACGAGGTGGTCCACATGAAGGGCTCCCTCCTCAACAAGATGCCGGGGACCTACGAGGAGCAGTTCCACGGCGTCCGGGCCTTCTATACATACATGCTCACCCACCCGGGCAAGAAGCTGCTCATGATGGGCAGCGAGTTCGGCCAGTGGAACGAGTGGCACTTCGAGTACTCCCTGGACTGGCATCTCATGGACAACGAGATCAACCGCAAGACCAAGGACTTCTTCCAGGCCGCCAACCACCTCTACCTGGCCCAGCCCGCCCTGTGGCAGGAGGATTTCTCCTGGGAGGGCTTCGAGTGGATCTACGCCGACGACAACCAGGCCAACACCATCTCCTTTATCCGCAAGGACGACAAGGGGGACTTCCTGGTGACGGTCTGCAACTTCTCGCCGGTGGACCGGACGGGCTACCGCATCGGCGTGCCGGTGCCCGGCGCCTATACCTGCATCTTCAACACCGACGACGAGGCCTTCGGCGGCGAGGGCCGGGGGGACAAGGAGCCGGTGAAGAGCACCTATATCCCCTGCCATGAGCGGGAGCAGTCCATCGTCATCACCCTGCCCCCCATGAGCGCCGTCATCTACAAGTGCACCCGCAAGTTCCCCGCCCGCCGGAAGAAGGAGGGCAAGCTGGCGGTGAAGGCCCCGGCGGCCAAGCCGGCGGTGCGCAAGGCGGCGGCCAAGCCCGCCGTGAAGGAGAAGGCGGCCAAGCCCGCCCTCCGCAAGGCGGCCGCCAAGCCGGCGGTGAAGGAAAAGGCCGTCCACCCGGCGGTCCGCCCCAAGGCCCAGCACCCCGCCGTGAAGAAGTCCCCCAAGGAGGGATGAGCCCTCCCCCCTATATGGTGATCTCCACTTTGACCGAGAGGTGATAGAGATGAAAAAAGAATGTGTCGCCATGCTGCTGGCAGGCGGACAGGGCAGCCGCCTGAAAGCCCTGACGTCAAAAGTAGCAAAACCCGCCGTCCCCTTCGGGGGCAAGTACCGCATCATCGACTTTCCCCTGAGCAACTGTGTCAACTCCGGCATCGACACCGTGGGCGTCCTTACCCAGTACCAGCCCCTGGAGCTCAACGGCTACATCGGCAACGGCCAGCCCTGGGATCTGGACCGCTCCGACGGCGGCGTCCACATCCTGCCCCCCTACGTGAAGGAGGGAGACAAGGGCACCTGGTACAAGGGCACCGCCAACGCCATCTACCAGAACATCGGCTTTATCTCCCTGTACGACCCCGACTACGTCCTCATCCTGTCCGGTGACCACATCTATAAGATGGACTACGAGCAGATGCTGGAGCACCACAAGGCCATGAACGCCGCCTGCACCATCTCCGTCATGGAGGTCCCCATGGAGGAGGCGCCCCGGTTCGGCATCATGAACGTGGACCAGGACGACATGATCTACGAGTTCGAGGAGAAGCCCAAAAAGCCCAAGAGCAACCTGGCCTCCATGGGCATCTACATCTTCAACTGGAAGCAGCTGCGGGAGTACCTCATCGCCGACGAGGCCGATGAGAAGTCCGCCAACGACTTCGGCAAGAACATCATCCCCGCCATGCTGGCCAACAACGAGCGCATGGCCGCCTACCGCTTCTCCGGCTACTGGAAGGACGTGGGCACCATCGACTCCCTGTGGGACGCCAACATGGATATGCTCTCCGTCCACAGCGGCATCGACCCCTACGACACCGAGTGGCCTATCTTCGCCCGCACGCCCACCCGTCCGCCCCACTTCACCGGCCCCGACGCCGTGGTCAATCACTCCCTGATGACCGGCGGCTGCGTGGTGGACGGCGAGGTGGAGAACTCTGTCCTCTTCCACTCCGTGACGGTGGAAAAGGGCGCCAAGGTCCGCTATTCCATCCTCATGCCCGGCGCCACCGTGAAGGAGGGCGCCGACGTGGAGTACGCCATCGTGGCCGAGAACGCCATTATCGGCGCCGGCGCCCAGGTGGGCGCTCCGCCGGCGGCCGACGCCGACCCCGAGGAGTGGGGCATCGCCGTGGTGGCGGAAGGCATCAAGGTGGGTGACAACGCCGTGGTCCCGGCCAAGGCCATGGTCACCCGGAACGTGAAAGGGGGTGCGGCGAAATGACCAATAAGCTGCACGGGATCATTTTCGCATACCGCTCCAATCCTCAGCTCCGGGAGCTCTCCCAGCCCCGGAACACCTGCTCCATCCCCTACGGCGGCCGCTACCGGGTGGTGGACTTCATGCTCTCCAACATGGTCAACGCCGGCATCTCCGACGTGGGCCTCATCGTACATGCCAACTACCAGTCCCTTCTGGACCACGTGGGCTCCGGTAAGGACTGGGATCTGAGCCGCAAGCACGGTGGCCTGCGCATCCTGCCCCCCTTCGGCTACGCCGACAAGCAGCGGGAGGGCGACTACCGGGGCCGCATGGACGCCCTGGCCGGCGTCTACTCCTACCTGGAGCGCATCCGTCAGGACTACGTGGTCCTGGCCGGCGGCGACGTGGCGGCCAACCTGGACCTGGACGACGTCTTTGAGCAGCACCTGCGCACCGGCGCCGACATCACCGCCGTGTGTACTCCGGTGCCCAGAGGAGACGCCCGCAGCTCCGACTACTTCACCGTCCGGGAGGACGGCGTCATCGCCGACGTGTCCGTCCACCCGGTGAGCCCCATGGGCTGCGAGTCCCTGGAGGTCTACATCATGAGCAAGGACCTCCTCATGTCCCTGGTGGAGCACTGCATCGCCCACAACATCCCCTCCTTCAGCCAGGGTGTGCTGCTGGACATGGGCAGCCGTCTGAAGCTGGTGTCCTACACCTTCCAGGGCTACGCCGCCCGGCTCCAGTCCGTGGCCGGCTACTACGCCCGCAGCATGGAGCTGCTGGACCCCGCTGTCCGGGCTGACCTCTTCAACCCCCTGCGGCCCGTCAAGACCAAGGACATGTCCAATCCCTCCACCTACTACGGCCCCGGCTCCAAGTCCAAAAACTCCCTGGTGGCCGACGGCTGCATCATCGAGGGTGAGGTGGAGAACTCCATCCTCTTCCGCGGCGTCACCGTGGAGAAGGGCGCTAAGGTGCAGAACTGCATCCTCATGCAGGGCTCGGTGATCCATCAGGGCGCCGTGCTCAAATATGCCATCACCGACAAGAACGTTCAGGTCAACGCCGGCCGGATGCTCATGGGTCATGAGACTTATCCGCTGGCCATCGCCAAAAACGCCGTGGTATAACGGTACATAGACCGCGCAGAGCGGCGCAAGGACGCGGCCGCCTTGTAGAGCGGCGCGCCCCTGCTCTCCGGGCAGGCGCGGGCCCCTGCACGGCGGCCGCCGCCCCTGTCCGGACTGCGGACCACGGACGGAGAAGGAGAAAAGGAGTCAGTTATGAATATTTTGTTTGCAGCCTCTGAGGTCGCCCCCTTCATCAAGACCGGCGGCCTGGCCGACGTGGCCGGTTCTCTCCCCCAGAAGCTGGCCGACATGGGCCACGATGTAAAGGTCATCCTCCCCCTCTATGAGGGTATCGGCCAGCAGTACCGGGACAAGATGCGCTTCCTGTTCCACTGGAACTGCCGTCTGGCCTGGCGCACCCCCTACTGCGGCGTCTTTGAGCTGCGGGAGGGCAACATCTCTTACCTCTTCGTGGACAACGAGTACTACTTCAAGCGGGCTGAGATCTACGGCCACTACGACGACGGCGAGCGCTTCGCCTTCTTCTCCCGGGCCGTCATCGAGACCCCGGCCCATCTGGACTGGCATCCCGACATCCTCCACTGCAACGACTGGGAGACCGCCCTGGTGCCCATCTACCTGCTGGAGGAACGGGAGCGCATTTGGCAGCTCCGGGGCACCAAGAGCGTCTACACCATCCACAACATCGAGTACCAGGGCCGCTACGGCGACCAGATCATCCAGGACCTGCTGGGCCTCCACCCCGGCTACATGAACGAGCACATGCTGGCCTTCCACGGGGACGTGAACCTGATGAAGGGCGCCATCTACGCCGCCGACTACGTCACCACCGTCTCTCCCACCTACGCCGACGAGCTCCAGTACCCCTTCTACGCCCACGGCCTGGAGGGCGTGGTGGCCGACAACCGCTGGAAGATGCGGGGCATCCTCAACGGCCTGGACGTGGGCCTCTACAATCCCGCCAACGGCTCCGGCCTGGCCGCCCCCTTCCATGCCGACGATCTGAGCGGCAAGGCCGCCTGCAAGAGGGCCCTCCAGCAGGCGGTGGGCCTCCGGGAGGACCCCGACGTGCCCATCATTGCCTGTGTCTCCCGTCTGGTCAAGCACAAGGGTTTTGAGCTGGTGGCCGACGCCATCCACGACATCATGGGCATGAACGTCCAGATGGTGGTGCTGGGCACCGGCGAGTGGAACTTTGAGGAGGCCTTCCGTCAGGCCCAGGCCCAGTACCCCGGCCGGTTCGCCGCCCGGCTCCAGTACTCCGCCGCCCTCTCCACCGCCATCTACGGCGGCGCCGACATCTTCCTCATGCCCTCCCTGGCCGAGCCCTGCGGCCTGAGCCAGATGATCGCCATGCGCTACGGCACCATCCCCGTGGTCCGTGAGACCGGCGGTCTCAAGGACACCGTCATCCCCCACGGCGTCTTCGGCGACACCGGCTTCACCTTCGCCAACATCAATGCCCGTGACATGGTGTGGGTTCTGGGTGAGGCGGTGGGCCTCTACTACAACAACAAGGACGGCGAGGACGGCTGGCGGGTGCTTCAGCACAACGGCATGACCCGCGATTTCAGCTGGAACCTGCCCGCCCGGGAGTATGAGGACGTCTACTACCAGATCACCGGCATCCCCCGCCCTATTGAACCGTCGCCGGAAGCAGTCCCGGAGCCGGCGGCGGAGGTCCCTGTCCAGGCTGAGCCGGAAGCCGCCCCCGTCCAGGCGGAGAAGCCCAAGGCGGTGAAGAAACCCGCCGCCAAGAAGGCCGCCGCCTCCAAGGCTGAGAAGAAGCCCGCCGCCAAGAAGGCTGCCGCTCCCAAGGCCGAGAAGAAGACCGCCGCCAAGAAGGCTGCCGCTCCCAAGACCGAGGAGAAGCCCGCCGCCAAGAAGGCTGCCGCTCCCAAGGCTGAGGAGAAGCCCGCCGCTGAGAAGGCCGTCGCTCCCAAGGCCGAGGAGAAGCCCGCCGCTGAGAAGGCCGCCGCTCCCAAGGCCGAGGAGAAGCCCGCCGCTGAGAAGGCTGCCGCTCCCAAGGCTGAGGAGAAGCCTGCCGCCCCTGTCAAGGAGACCCCTGCGGACAAGGCAGAGGCCAAAAAGTGAGCCGGTTATCCTCCCAAAAATAGACAGTTCCCACATTGACAGAACGGATGGGCTGTGATAAACTTTGTGCGCCAATCCGCAGCCAAACGGAATGAGACGCAGCCGCGGCGGGGGCTTGCCCCCGCCGCGGCCTCTTGTCCCGTTTTGAACTTTATAGAAATGGAGACATATGCCAATGCCTACGAAATACACCAAAAAAGAGCTGGAGCAGCAGATTATCGGCAAGCTGCGCCGGAATTTTGGCCGTGAAGTGGAAGAGGCTACCTCTGTCCACATGTTCCGGGCCTGCGCCCTGGTGCTGCGGGACATCATGTCCGCCCGGGAGCTGGCCACCCAGAGCCAGATCCGGGACAGCCATGCCCGTCAGGTCCACTACCTGTCCCTGGAGTTCCTCATGGGCCGGTCCCTGGAGAAGAACGCCTACAACCTGGGCGTCCTGCCCCAGCTGAAAGAGGCCATTGAGGACCTGGGCTTCTCCGCCCCCGACCTCTTTGAGGTGGAGCCCGACGCCGGTCTGGGCAACGGCGGTCTGGGCCGTCTGGCCGCCTGCTACCTGGAGGCCATGACCACCCTGGAGATCCCCGCCACCGGCTACTCCATCTGCTATGAGCTGGGCCTCTTCAAGCAGAAGATCGTGGACGGCCAGCAGGTGGAGCTGCCCGACAACTGGCTGGACATCGCCGACTGCTGGCTCATCCCCAAGATGGACGAGACCGAGAAGGTCCATTTCGGCGGCACCGTGAAGGACGTGTGGGGCCCCGACGGCAAGCACACCGTGGTCTACGAGGGCGGCAACGACGTGCTGGCCGTGCCCAAGGATATGGAGATTGCCGGTTACGGCACCAACCACGTCAACGTCCTCCGGCTGTGGGACGCCAAGAGCCCCATCCCTCTGGACATGTCCCTCTTCTCCCGGGGCGAGTACCTGAAGGCCATGGAGCAGAAGGCCATGGCCGAGTCCATCGCCAAGGTCCTCTACCCCGAGGACAACCACTACGAGGGCAAGTCCCTGCGCCTGAAGCAGCAGTACTTCTTCGTCTCCGCCACCGTGCAGCACATCTGCCGGCAGCACAAGGCCGAGTACGGCACCCTGCGGAATTTCCACCAGAAGCACGTCATCCAGATCAACGACACCCACCCCACCCTGGTCATCCCCGAGCTCATGCGCATCCTGCTGGACGAGGAGGGCTACGGCTGGGATGAGGCCTGGCACATCGTCACCAACACCGTGGCCTACACCAACCACACCATCATGGTGGAGGCCCTGGAGCGCTGGCCCCAGCAGCTCATTGAGTCCCTGCTGCCCCGGATCTGGCAGATCCTGGTGGAGATCAGCAACCGCTACCAGGCTCAGCTCAACGAGTACTTCCACGGCGACCAGGCCAAGGTCCGGGACCAGGCCATCATCTGGGGCGGCGAGATCCGCATGGCCAACCTGTGCGTGTGCGCCTGCTTCGCGGTGAACGGCGTGTCCGCCCTCCACTCCGACATCCTCAAGCGGGAGACCTTCCACGACGTGTACGTCCGCACCCCCGACAAGTTCAAGAACGTCACCAACGGCATCGACCACCGCCGCTGGCTCAGCGAGATCAACCCCAAGCTGGACGCCCTCATCCAGGACTGCGGCGGCAAGGGCTACCAGCTCCACCCCGAGCAGCTGGAGTGCCTGCTCAAGCACCAGGACGATGCCTCCGTGCTGGAGCGCCTGGCCGCCATCAAGGCCGAGAACAAGCGGAACTTCGCCGCCTATGTGGCCCGGGAGTCCGGCGTGGTGCTCAACACCGACGCCATGTTCGACGTGCAGGTCAAGCGCCTCCACGAGTACAAGCGGCAGCTGCTCAACGTGATGCACATCACCTACCTCTACCAGCAGCTCAAGAACAACGTCCACTTTGACTTCACCCCCCGGACCTACCTCTTCGGCGCCAAGGCCGCTCCCGGCTACTCCGTGGCCAAGGACATCATCCACCTCATCAACTCCCTGGCCCAGGCTGTCAATAGCGACCCCGCCTGCAAGGACCGGCTCCAGGTGGTCTTCCTGGAGAACTACCGGGTGAGCCTGGCCGAGAAGCTCAT
>CALWYC010000101.1 GCA_944385655.1 uncultured Intestinimonas sp.
AGCGCCCGTCCTCTCTTTGAGGACGGGCGCTCTGTTTCCTCTCGCCTCTCCGCTTGACAAGCCTCTCCCATGTGTTTACAATGGTGTCACATGAACTTTTTGGAGGAATTCACTTTGGATAATCAGTGGTTCGACGACATGGAAGCCCGCATCCCCCAGGGAGAGGTCCGCACCCGCTTCGCCCCCTCCCCCACCGGCTACATGCACGTGGGCAATCTGCGCACCGCCCTCTACACCTGGCTCATCGCCCGCCATGCCGGCGGGAAGTTCATCCTGCGCATTGAGGACACCGACCAGGGCCGTCTGGTGGAGGGCGCCACCGAGGTCATCTACAACACCCTGCGCAAGTGCGGCCTCACCTGGGACGAGGGTCCCGATGTGGGCGGCCCTGTGGGCCCCTACATCCAGACCGAGCGCCGGGACCTCTACGGCAAGTACGCCAAGCGCCTGGTGGAGCTGGGCCACGCCTACTACTGCTTCTGCGAAAAGACCGAGTCCGAGGAGGACAGCGGCGATTTCGACCGGCCTGACGACCCCTGCCGCACCCTCTCCCCCGAGGAGGCCAAGGCCAGGGTGGAAGCCGGCGTCCCCTACGTCATCCGGCAGAAGATCCCCAAGGGCGGCCAAACCACCTTCCACGACGCCGTCTTCGGCGACATCACCGTGGAGAACGACACCCTGGACGACCAGGTCCTCATCAAGCGGGACGGCCTGCCCACCTACAACTTCGCCAACGTCATCGACGACCACCTGATGGGCATCACCCACGTGGTCCGGGGCAGCGAGTACCTCTCCTCCGCCCCCAAGTACAACCTGCTCTATGAGGGCTTCGGCTGGGCCGTGCCCACCTACATCCACTGCTCCCCCGTCATGCGGGACCAGCACAACAAGATGTCCAAGCGGAAGGGCGACCCCTCCTATGAGGATCTGCTGGCCATGGGCTACCTCTCCGAGGCCGTGGTCAACTACGTGACCCTGCTGGGCTGGTCTCCCCGGGGCGAGAACGTGGAGCGGGAGTTCTTCACCATGGAGGAGCTCTCCCGCATCTTCGACATCGAGGGCATCTCCAAGTCCCCCGCCATCTTCGACATCGAAAAGCTCACCTACTTCAACGCCCACTACCTCCGTGAGCTCTCCCCCGAGGCCTTCCACGCCGTGGCGGAGCCCTATATCCGTCAGGCCGTGAAGAACGAGGCCTATTCCTCCCGGGAGATCGCCGGCCTCCTCCAGGCCCGGTGCGAGAAGCTCACCGACATCCCGGAGAAGCTGGACTTCTTCGACGTTCTGCCGGAGTACGAGGCCGACCTCTTCACCAACAAGAAGTCCAAGACCAACTCCGAGGTCTCCAAGAACATGCTGGAGGCCGCCATCCCCGCCCTGGAGGCAATCTCCGACTGGACGGGCGACGCCATCCACGACACTCTGGTATCCCTGGCCGAGTCCCTGGGCGTGAAAAACGCCACCCTCATGTGGCCGGTGCGCATCGCCGCCGCCGGCAAGGCCGTGACCCCCGGCGGCGCCGTGGAGATCTGCCACATCCTTGGTAAGGATGAGACCCTCCGCCGGCTGAAGCTGGGCTTGGACAAGGTCTCCGCCGCCCTGTAAGCCGCCAATACAAAAAATGGAGCATCGCAAACGCGATGCTCCATTTTTTGTGCGGCCAAAAGAGAGAAGATCTCTTCGGCTCTGAGAAAGCTATTGTGAGATATGATATTATTTTGTCACAAATCCGGTACGCAGGTGTTATTCTTAGTAGAGAGGACAAGAGAGGGGGGAGCGCCGTGACCGACCACGATCTGCTGCGCCGGGTCTACGAGGCCCGGCGGCGTCCCCTGCTGCTCTACGCCTACGCCCTGTGCGGCAGCCGGGAGGAGGCCGAGGACCTGGTCCAGTCCGCCTTCCTCAAGGCCCTTCTCTCCTACCGGGCTACCGGCAGCCTGGACCACTGGCTGGTGAAGGTACTGCGCAACGAGTTCCTCAACCAGCGGCGGGACCGGTCCAGGCGGGGCGAGGAGGACCTGCCCGAGCACCTGGCCGACCCCTCCCCCACCCTGCCGGAGCAGCTCATCGCCGACGAGGAGAAGCGGCGGCTCTACTCTGCCATCGCCCGCCTGCCGGTGCTCCAGCGGTCCATCCTGCTGGACAGCGTCTACTTCGGCCTCACCGACAGCGAGATCGCCGACACCCACCATATCACCCGTGAAAACGTCCGTCAGCTCCGGTCCCGAGCCAAGCGCCGGCTCCGGGCGGAGCTGGGAGAGGAGGAACCATCATGACACAGCCTGACGATCTGGACCGCCGCCTGGAAGCCCTGGGAGAGCCGGAGGCGTCCTCCCCCGCCCAGTCCGCTGAGGAGGAGCTTCGGGCCCTGGAGAAGCTCATCCGCCGCCGGGTGCGCAGCATCTGCCTCAAGACCCTGCTGGCGGTGGTGATCTGCGCCGCTCTGATCTTCGGCCTCATCAACCCACTGGCCAAGCTCACCGCCTTCAACCCCATCTCCATGGAGGAGGATGATGGAGGCTTCACCCAATACCTCAACGCCTACTACGGCACCATGCAGCCCTACGTCCGGCTCACCGGCACCGACATCACCGATACCGGCTTCGGCACCTATGACGCGGCGCTCCATGTGGTCGGCCTAGAAAATCTGAAAGTCCATGTGGGCGGCTACACCGACGTCCGCCTGACCATCCGCCAGGGTGAGGCAGAGGTGACCTCTGATCCCACCGGAAAACTGACCAAATATCTGGGTCGCTTTGACTCGGACCTCATAGACCGGACCGGCCTGCTTGCCGAGCTGGAAAAGCTGCCCTCTTCCGCCTATCTCCGCCTGTCTGTGGGCACCGATACCCCCCGCACCCTGGAGGAGCTGCGGGCCCTGCCGGCGGAGGTGGTCTGGGCCCAGGTCTACGACCCGGATGTGGAATACCAGGGCGGTGTCAATTTGGCTCCCCCCACGCTTTCCGGTGACGAGACCGATCCCCGGGATCTGAACGGTCCGGAGATGGCACAGTACTATGCCGACAACCTGGAACTCCTCCTTACCCAGCCCAAGCTGCTCACCTCCCTGGGCATCTTCTCCAACTTCCGCGTCTATTATGTGACCAGCGTGGTGGAGGAGGCCCTGGCCTCCGCCCGGGAGATGGAGGACTTCAGGAGCCAGAACTTTTGCGTCCAGGGGAGCCGGGACGAGATCCTGGCCCTCATTGACCAGGTGGAGCCCACCTCCCTGCAAGTGGACCACATCTTCCTTACGCCCCTGTCGGAGTGACCTTCCGGGCCGTCAGCAGAACGGTGTCCCCCTCCAACGGCTCCGCCGTCACCTGGACAAAGCCCGCCGCCTCCAGCAGCGCCTTTTGATGCTCCAGCGTACAGGGGATGTCGAAGTGGTAGAGGGTATCCCCGCCCGCCCCGGCCTCCATCCGCAGGCGGCGGTGCTCCGCCCGCAGGGCGTGCTCTTCTTCGTCGTTCCTGGCGGTGAAGTCGCACTCCACATAGACCCCCTCCGGCGTCAGGGCCTCCCACACCCGGCGGTAGAGCGCCCCTTTCTCCTCCGGCTCCAGGTGGTGGAGGGTCTCGAAGGACACCGCGGCGTCATAGCAAGCCCGGCCGAAGTCCATGCCCACATAGCTGCCCCGGATGAGGGTCAGGTCCCTGTCCGGGAACTTCGCCCGCAGACGGTCCAGCATGGCCGCCGTCAGGTCCACCCCCGTTACCCTCAGCGCCGGAAAGCAGGCAAAGATGGGCTCCAGCTCCAGGCCGGTGCCGCAGCCCAGGTCCAGCAGGCGTGCCGTCCCCTCCGGCAGCAGCGCCGCCATCCGGGCGTAGCCCGCCCGGCAGCCGGGGACCTCCCGGAGCATGTGTTCGTCATACAGATCCAGACGGCTGGTGAAAAAGGCCGTCATCTCCTCCAGTTCCATGTCGGTTCCCTCCTTATAACTCGATCACTTTGGTGGCCACCTTGTCGGTGAAGGCCTGGTCGTGCTCCACAAAGACCATGGTGGGCCGGTGGGCCAGCAGCAGCTCCTCCAGCTGCATCCGGGTGTAGATGTCCACGTAGTTCAGCGGCTCGTCCCAGATGTAAAGGTGAGCCGCCTCACAGAGGCTCCGGGCCAGGAGGACCTTCTTTTTCTGCCCGGCGCTGTACGCCTCCAGTGGCTGATCAAACTGGCTCCGGGGAAAGCCCAGCTTCCGCAGGATGGCCTTGAAAAGGGCCTCCTCCGCCCCGCTCTCCCGGATGAAGTCCTTCAGCCTTCCCCGGAGAAAGGCGGTGTCCTGGGGCAGCACGGACACCGTCAGGCCGCCGGAGCGCCAGACCTGGCCGGTGTGCGGGATGTCCTGCCCCAGCAGCAGCTTGAGGAGGCTGGACTTCCCCGCCCCGTTGGCCCCCCGGAGGGCCACCCGGTCTCCCCGCTCCACGGTGAAGGTGATTCCGGCGCATACCGGTCCCGCCCCGTAGTCGATGGAGAGGTCCCGGACCTCCAGCACCTGCCGCTGAGGCGGTGTCAAGGGATTCAGCTTTAATGTCTCCGCCTCCTCCGTGTCCAGGAGGAGGGACGACTTTTCCGCCACGGCGGCCTCTCGCCGCTCCTCCACCGCCTTGGACCGGCGCATGAGCTTGGCCGCCTTGTGGCCCACATAGCCCCGGTCCGGTCTCAGACCGGAATTTCGGCTGGCGTATTTGGTCCGTTCCACCGCGTCGGACCAGTCCGCCGTCCGGCGGGCGGCCTCCTCCAGCCGCCGGATGTCCTTTTTCAGCCGCTCCCGGGCGCTCCGCTCCGAGGCCTCCCGGCGGGTCTGCTCCTCCCACCAGGTGGAGAAATTGCCCTTCCGCACCACCAGGCCCGTGGGCTGGAAGGCCAGCACATGGTCGATGCACCGGTCCAGAAAGGCCCGGTCGTGGGAGACCAGGAGAAAGCCCCTCTTCCGGGCAAGATAGTCCCCCACCAGGGCCCGTCCGGCGGCGTCCAGGTGGTCGGCGGGCTCGTCAATGAGGAGGAAGCGGTTGTCCCGGAGGAAGAGGAGGGCCAGGAGGAACCGGGTCCGCTCCCCGTGGGAGAGGGTGGAAAAGGGCCGGTACAGCACCCCCTCCTCCAGGCCCAGCAGCCGCAGCTCCTTCACCAGCCGCCACTCCTCCAGCTCCGGGCGCAGGGTCTCCGCCACCGCCCGTCCCTCCGCCTCCGGGTCTGGCACCTCAAAGGGAAAGTAGTCAAAGGGCTCCGGGGCGGAGATGGTGCCGGTATACCGCCCCTCCCCCAGGAGCAGCCGCAGCAGGGTGGTCTTGCCCCGGCCGTTGCGGCCGATGAGCCCCAGCCGCCAGTCGGTGTCCAGCTGGAGGGAGAGGTCCTCAAAGACCGGCTCAAAGCTGCCCTCATAGGTGAAGCTCAGGTGAGAGATCTCGATCAAAGCCATGAAAAAACGCCTCCAATACACAAAAATGGGCGCGGAGCGGCAACGCTCCGCGCCCATTCTGTCCCGCTGGATGGGAAGGCGCACAACGTGAAGGGAGCGCAGGCCGCTTGCCGACAGGCACGGAGACCCACAGGTGGTCCGGAGACCACCCGTATCCCGTGTCCAGATCCAGCAAGTTACTTGCGCATCCTCTCACCTCAGATCGTTCATTCTGGGTAAACCATAACAGAAATAACCGGTGCTGTCAAGGGCTCACAAAGACCTGGAGGGTGGTGGTGAGCTGACGGCCGGGAGTCGCCAGGGTCTGGCCGTTGTAGTACATGGCGGTGGAGGCGCCGCCGTCCAGGTTGATGGCGTCCTGGCAGCCCAGCTGGAGCATGAGCTCCCGCATCTGCTGGATGGAGGCGGAGGGGACGCTGACCAGCAGCAGCTTCCCGTCGGCGGTGGTACCCACGGCGGTGCGGGGGGTGATGCTGGTGGTGAAGCGGGCCTCAGTGAAGCCGGGGTCCAGATAGGTCTCGATGGCGCCGTCCTTCACCAGACGGGGCGCGCCGGAGATGAGGGAGGTAACGCCGTCCAGGACGAAGCCCTCCTCGTCCTCCACCCGCAGATAGGGCTCCATGGCCACGGTGCGGCCCAGCTCGGGGACCTGATAGTAGTGGGTGGCGGTGAAGGCGGAGCCCATCCACAGCACGTAGCCGTCGGCAGGGATGGTCAGGGTCTCCCCTGCCGCCACGGCGCGGTAGTCGGCGGTGACGCCGTTCCGGACGGTGAGGGCGGCGCCGGCGCAGGTGACGGGCACGCTCTCGCCCCGGGCGGGGGTGTAGAGCACGGAGGCGTCGGCGGACTGCTCAAAGACGTTCAGGTTGTAGCCGGACCACTGCTGGGCGGTGCCGCCGTCGGTGGTGATGACCCGATAGAAGACGGAGGGGCGGCCATAATACATCTTGCCGTCCGCCGTGATGCCCAGAGAGGTGATGGAGCCGCTGTTGCCGTAGACGAAGTTCCCATTCACCATGACGGGACCGATGGGGTCCTTGATGTCCTCATAGGACTCAAAAAAGTTGGCGTTGATGATGGCCAGGGCCCCGCCGGAGTAGGCGGCGATGCTGCCGAAGTCGGCGGTGGCGTTGAGCTTGTTGCCCACGATGGCGCTCTTCACGGAGACCCGGGGATCGCTCATGTTCACGGTGATGACCTTGGCGCTGACGGTGCCGGAGGGCAGGGCGTAGCTCCCCTCCTGGTAGGTCACCGGCTGGACGGCGGGCTGGGAGGCGGCCAGCTTGGCGGTAAGGGCCTTCACGCTGCTCAGGCTGGTGAGGCTGTTCTGGTCCACGGGGGCGGCGCTCACCACCACGATCTGGTTGGTGGGCTCATAGGACACGGAGAGGCCCAGATTCTCGGAGACGAACCGGACCGGTACGAAGGTGCGGTCGTTCCTGGCCTCGGCGGGCACGTCCATGGTGACGGATACCCCGTCCACGGTGGCCTGGGCGGAGCCGGGGGCCAGCTCCACCTGGTGCCCGTTCAGGGTGCACAGCACCCCGTTGGTGGCCGGGACCCACTCCACGGAGCCGCCGAAGGCCTCCAGCACCCGCCGGATGGGCAGCAGGGTGTAGCCGCCGCCGTTGACCTGGACGGCGTAGGGGGTGACCTGGGCGTTGCTCTCGTCCACCTGGGTGACCTGGGTATCAATGGCGCACCAGGGACTGCCCAGCTTCAGCGCCACCTCGGAGGAGGCGGCCAGCGCCGGGGCGGGCAGCAGGCCCACCGCCAGGCAGAGGGTCAGGAGGACCCCCAAGAGATGTTTTTTCTTCATGATGTTTGCCCTCTCTTCCAAAATATAACGATTCCATTATAGAGACTTTTGTGTGAAAAAGCAATATGCGCCCGGCATAGGCCCGGCAGCTGCACCAAATATTTCACTCATCGGACGCCGCATGAGTTTTGCCGCCTCCGTCCATCCTAGTGTGGAAAGACCTGCTAATAAAAGTCAAGTAGGAATTTCAGATTTTTTAGGGAAGTGAAAAAGGCGACACAAAATCAAG
>CALWYC010000102.1 GCA_944385655.1 uncultured Intestinimonas sp.
TCCGGGTGGGCGAAGTTGGCCACGCCGCCGCCGGTGTGGAAGAAGACCACGGTATCCTCTTTGGTGAGGACCCCCTTGCGGATGAGGTCCACCATGCCGGCAAAGGCCTTGCCGGCGTAGGTGTGGCAGAGGATGAGCCCCTCGGTGCGGGCGGCCATGGACACCGCCTCCAGGGCGGCGTCGGTGACGGCGCCGTAGCCGGCGCCGATGTAGTCGTAGTTGACGGAGATCTGTTCGGCGGTGAACCGCTCCCCACAGCCCAGAAAGTCCATGGTGGCGTTGCACAGCTCGGCGATCTCCTCCTCCTTGGGCCGGGTGTGGCGGCTGACGCTGATGCCCAGCATCCTGGCGTCCATGCCGGAAAGGCGCAGGCCGCACTCGATGCCGGCCTGGGTGCCGCCGGTGCCGGTGGCGGCGATGACATAGTCCGCCTTCACCCCCAGCGCCTTGAGCTGGTCATGGAGCTCGTCCACGGCGTTGATGTAGCCCAGGTTGCCCACGGGGGTGGCGCCGCCAAGGGGCATGAGCACCGGGTGCCGGCCCTTGGCCCGGTACTCCTCGGCGATCTTCCCGGTGATGGGGAAGACCCCCTGGATCTCCAGATCCTCCACGTCCTGGGGCACGTCGGGCTCATAGCGCAGCTCGGCCCCCATCAGGTGGTCCAGCAGCAGGTTGCCCTG
Source organism: uncultured Intestinimonas sp. (assembly GCA_944385655.1). GTDB lineage: Bacteria > Bacillota > Clostridia > Oscillospirales > Oscillospiraceae > Intestinimonas. Next base: position 681 of record CALWYC010000102.1, read on the forward strand.
GAGGTCCCCCTGGGGAGGCTCCCCCTCCAGCACCACCACCGCCTCCATGCCCAGCTTCCGGGCGGCGGCCACGGTCTGCCGCACCCAGTTGGACTGGAGGCCGCCCAGGGTGATGACGGTGTCCGCCCCCTCCGCCGCCGCCTGGGGCAGCAGGAACTCCAGCTTCCGGGTCTTGTTCCCCCCGAAGGCCAGGGCCGTGAGGTCGTCCCGCTTCACATAGATCCTGGGTCCCCCCAACAGCGCGGTCAGGTTGGGGGCGAACTCCAGCGGCGTGGGCAGCGGCGTCAGACGCAGCCTGGGCTGTTTCGCCACGATCTCTTTGATGTCCATATCAGCACCCCCGGTCAAACTGTGGGTTCAGGCTCTGGGCTGGGAGATGGACTCCACCACCCCGGCGTCCTGGAAGGGCAGCAGCACAAAGAGGGCCTTCCCCAGAATGCACCGCTGGTCCACCACTCCCACCCTGGGGTCCCGGCCGTCGGTGGAGTTGTTGCGGTTGTCGCCCATGACGAAGACGGAGCCCTCGGGCACCTCGATGTGGGTGGCGTACTCCGCCGGCAGCGGCCGCATGGGCTCCAGGATATAGGACTCGTCCAGGGCCACCCCGTCCACATAGACGGTGTTGGTGTCGTAATCGATGTCCACGGTCTGGCCGCCCACGGCGATGATCCGCTTGACGATGGGGGCGCCGTCGTGGAAGGTGTTCTTGCTCAGCACCACCACGTCCCCCTGCTCCGGCTCATAGCCGATGGACTGGAGCAGGAGCATGTCCCTGTTGTGGAGGGTGGGCATCATGGACTCGCCGTCCACCCCGATGATGCGCCCCACGAAGGTAAAGACCAGGATGAGGCCCACCAGGGCCATCACCAGGGCCTGGAGCCAGAAGTACATGTCTATCTTCATGGCGTCGCTGTCGGAGAGCTTGGGGCGCTCCGCCTGTTCCTCCTCCGGCTCCCAGGCCGGGTCCAGCTTCCGTTCCTCGGACAAGTGGGATCAACTCCAAATCAAGATAATTACCGTCATTATACCCCTTTGCAGGGGGGATTGCAAGGGAAAGGGCGGGGCTCACCCCTCCAGGCAGGCTCTCTCCCGGCTGTGGCAGGTAAAGAGGAGGATCTGCCGCTCCTGCGAGAGATCTTTCAGGCAGTCCAGGGCCAGAGCCATGCGGCCGTCGTCGAAGTCGGTGAGGGCGTCGTCCAGCACCAGGGGGGAGGGGTCCTCCGCAGGCAGGGCCAGCTCGCACACCGCCAGGCGCACGGCCAGGTAGAGCTGGTCCACCGTGCCCTGGGACAGGGTGACGGCCCGCCGGGGCAGCACCGCCCCCGCCTCCCGGGCGGAGGCCTCCAGCTCCCGGGTGAGGGTGACCTCCTGGTACCTTCCGCCGGTGAGGGCGGAGAAGAGCTCCCCCGCCCTCTGGTTGAGCCGGGGGGAGAACCGGGACTGGAGGGCGGCATTGGCCTCCCGGAGAACCTCCAGGGCCGTCTCCAGGGCGGCGTACTCCCCCTGCCGCCGGGTCAGCTCCTCCCGGAGCTCCTCCTGCCGGTGCTCCAGCTCCTCCGGGTCACCCAGGGCGGCGCGCTGGCCCTGGGCGTGGGAGAGCTCCTCCCGCACCCGCTGGAGCTCCCCCGTCACCGCCGACAGGGCGGCGGCGGTCTGCTGGGGGCTGTGCTCCACCGGCGGCGGTTCGGGGCAGTCGGTCTCGCCGGTGCGCCGGACCCGCTCCAGGATCACATTGTTCTCCGCCGTGGGGGCGGGGAGGGAGTCCACCAGCTTCCGGGCGCCCTCCACCTTCACCCGGGCGGTGGAGAGCCGCTCCTCCCGGGAGAGGCCCCGGGACAGGGCCGCCGACACCCCGAAGGCGTCGGTGACCTCGGGGGCGAAGCCATGGACGAAGGTCAAGAGCTCCTGCCACAGCGCCGCCCGCTGGTCCTCCAGGTCCCGGATGGACTGCTCCAGCTGCCCGGCATTCCGCCGGGCCTCCTCCGCCGCCGTCCACTTCTCCCGAAAGGCGTTGGCCTTCTCCAGGATGTCGTCGGGGAACTGAGCGCCGTACCGCTCCAGCAGGGCGGCGCGCTCGGCCCGCCGTTTGTCGGCGGTCCGGCGGGCGGTGAGCAGGAAGATGGCTCCGGCCACAACGAAGCCGCCGGCGGCGGCGAAGAAGGGGACCGTCTCCAGCAGCACCGCCGCGGCGGCAAAGCCGGCGGCGGCCAGGAGACAGACCGCCCCCGCCCCAGTGAAGCCGGCGGCGCCGGACTGCTCCAGGTCCCGGGCCCGGGCGGCGTCGCCGCCGGCCTGTCTCCAGGCCTCGTCGGGGCTGAGACCGGGGAAGAGCGGGTCCACGGCGGCGGCCTCCGCCGCCTCCACCTGGGCCCGCACCGGCTCCCGCTGGCCCTTGGCCTCCTTGATGCTCATGGCCAGGGTGTTGTAGTAGGTGAGGTCCCCCTGGGCCTTCCGCAGCGCCTCCCGGCCAGGGAGGTGCTCCCCCTCCAGGGCGGAGAGCTCTTCCCGGGCCTTCCGCAGCTCCTTCACGGCGGAGCTGTACTGCTCCAGCACCGCCCAGTCCCGCCGGGCCCGCTGGGCGGCCTGCTCGGCCTCCAGCTCCGCCTTCCGGCCCTCCAGGGCCTCCGACTGGACCTGGGCCTCCCGGAGCCGCCGCTGGTTCTGGACGGCGGCGGTCCGCTCCCCCTCCAGGGTCCGGATCTCCTCCTCCAGCCGGGGGATGAGCCCGGTCTTGTTGTGCTGCCGGCGGTTGCGCCAGCCCTTCAGGGTCTGCTCCGTCTGGGAGAAGGACACGTCCTCCTCCCCGGAGGACACCAGGGCGGCGATGCGCCGCTCCAGCTCCGGGTCGGCGTCCACCCCCAGGCCGGACTGGCCCACGAAGGCGCTGCGCTGCCACACCTCCCGGCTGACCCCCAGCAGCACCTCGCCGCAGTTCTCCCCGGTGAGGCCGGGGACGGCCTCGCCGGTGGCGGCGTCCACCGCCTCAAAGCCCCCGAAGGGGGCGGCTCCCTTGGCAAAGCGCCGGATCAGGATGTCCCGGCCGCCCCAAGCGAGGAGGACCTCCCCCGCCATGGGGGAGCCCGACCAGGGGGCGTACCGGTTCTTCTCGGCCAGGGTGGTGCGGGTGTCCCGCTCCCGGGTGGGGATGCCGTAGAACATGGCCCGCAGGAAGGCGCACCAGGTGGATTTGCCCCCCTCGTTGGGGAGCTGGAGGATGTTGAGGCCCTCCTTCAGCTCCAACACGGCCCCCTCCAGCCTGCCGAAGGTGGCCGTCATTTTCTTGATGATCATGCCATGGGCTCCTCTCTGTGCTCCAGGGCGGCCAGGCCGAAGCGGACGGCCAGCTCCAGCCGTTCCCGCTCGTCCCCGTCCGCCGCCCCCTCCAGCCGCAGCCGCATCTGCCGCAGGAAGAGTCCGGTGAGGGTGTCCTCCTCCGCCCGGCTCCACAGGTCCCGGCGGACGGTGGTGCGGTCCAGCACCTGGGCGCTCCAGCACTTGGTCTCGGCCAGGGCCTTCAGGGGGGCGAGGTCCAGCCCCTCCACACCGCTCTCCCCAGTGAGCACCACCCGGAGGATGTCGTCTCCGGCGTCGGCGGGGAGGGCGGAGAGGAGGGCGTCCCCGGGGCTCTCCGCCCCGGAGAGGTCGGCCTCCACCAGGCGGTAGCGGCGTCTGGCCAGGGGGAGGAACGCCGCCTCCACCGAGGCGCCGTCCACCGTCACCCAGAGGCAGCCCTTCTCCCCCAGCTCGTCAAAGCCCCGGCCCTCGGGGCAGCCGGAGTAGGCCCAGGCGGTCTCCCCGGCCCGCTGGAGGCCGGAGCAGGCGTGGATGTGGCCCAGGGCCAGGTAGGTGAGGCCGGAGACGGCGATGTGGCTCTCCGGCAGGGGGGCGTAGCGCCCCTTGCCCTCCACGTCGGCGTGGAGGACGCCGATGTGGACGCTCCCGTCCCGGGGGGCGGCGAAGCCCTCCAGGGGGGAGTCCTCCCGGCTCACGCCGGTAAAGGCGGCGCCCCAGACGGTGCAGCCCAGCTTGGGCAGGGGGACGGCCTCCATGGCGGCGGTTTGGAAGATGCGGACGTTCTCCGGCCAGGACAGCAGGGCATAGGGGGACCGGGGAGCGTAGGGGTCGTGGTTGCCCGGGGCGATGAAGACGGGGCAGCCGGTCTGGCCCAGGGCACGGGAGAGGGCCTGGGCGGTCTCGGCGTAGGGGTCGGAGCCGTCGAAGAGGTCCCCGGAGAGGAGGACCAGGTCGGCCCCCCGCTCCCGGGCCAGCTCGGCCAGGCGGCGGGGCAGCTCCCGGAGCTCAGAGCGGCGCTGCCGGGCCTGCTCGGCGCTCAGGCCGGCGAAGGGGGCGTCCAGATGGAGGTCGGCCCCGTGGAGGATGTGCAGCATGGGTGGCTCCTTTCGCTCTACCAGGTCTCGTGTTCGCCGATGTCGATACGGGTGACCGACTGGCAGCGGCCGGTGGCGGTGTCGATGGCAAAGACGGCCCCCTCCAGCTTGCAGGGGCCTTCGGCGGGCTCGAAGCGCATGGGCAGCCCCCCCAGAAAGCGGTTGATGGCCTGGCTGCTCTTTATGCCCAGCACCGAGTCGGCGGGGCCGGTCATGCCCAGGTCGGTGAGAAAGCCGGTGCCCTTGGGCAGCACCCGGCCGTCGGCGGTGGGCACGTGGGTATGGGTGCCCCACACAGCCTGGACCCGGCCGTCCAGATAATAGCCCATGGCCCCCTTCTCGCTGGTGGCCTCGGCGTGGAAGTCCACCACCTTGATCTCGGCGTCCACGTCCCGCAGGAGGCGGTTGGCCACAGTGAAGGGGTTATCGAAGTTGGGGTCCATCTCGCACCGGCCGATGAGGTTCATGACGGCGATGCGCAGGCCCTGGGGGCCCTCGTAGACGCCCAGCCCCCGGCCGGGGACCCGGTTGGTGTAGTTGGCGGGGCGGAGCAGCCAGGGCACCTCGTCCAGCAGGTCCTTGATCTGGATGCGGTTCCAGGTGTGGTTGCCCAGGGTGACCACGTCGGCCCCGGCGGCGTAGATGGCCTTGGCCTGCCGGGGCAGCACCCCCACGCCGGAGGCGTTCTCCCCGTTGACCACGGTGAAGTGGACGTTGTGGCGCTTTTTCAGCCGGGGCAGGTTGTCTTCCAGAAAGGCCAGGCCGGGCTCTCCCACCACGTCGCCGATGGCCAAAAGATTCAGGATCATCGTTTTCTCCTCCTCAAAAAAGGACCGCCCACGGGAATACAGCCCCCGGGGCGCGGGCACTATTATATACTAAATCCGCCGCTCTGGCAATCGCCGCCGCCCTTCTTTTCCCGGGCTTGACCGGCCGGGCGGCCCACGGTATACTTGAGAAAAAAGGAGGTCTTGCCCATGCCGGAACGTGTCTCCCTGCCGCTTCTGTGCGCCGGTCTGCTGCTCCTGGCCGGGTGCGGCGGCGCCCCCGCCGCCACGTCCGCCCCCGTCTCCTCGCCGCCGGTGGAGACGGTGCAGGCCGCGCCGTCGCCCTCACCGACGCCCGCGGCCACGCCCACTCCAACGCCGACGCCCACCCCTGAGCCCGTGGAGACCGCCGCCGCGGCGGAGACGGAGCTGCCCGCCGAGACCCCGGCGGAGGAGGACGTCTGGACGGCTCTGGACGCCGGGACCTCCTTCGGCCGTCCCGCCGGCACCGGCGGGGCCCTGGTGGTGTACGATGTGTACTCCGATGAGGACGGCCTCACCGTCACCCTGGCCCCCCTGCCCAACGAGGCCGACGTCGCCGCCTTTCAGGAGGCGGAGGAGGCCCTCCCAGCCGGCAATATCGAATACTGGTCCGACGCCGGCGGCCTGGTGCTCCAGCTGGAGAACACGGTCCTCGCCAGCGGCGAGATCGGCGGCGACGACTGGCTCCACGACTTCCTCCGGGAGCAGGGTCTGGAGTACCCCAGGAGCACCCCCATGGGGGCCGTCCCCGGCAGCTGCCCCGACTTTGAGAAGGCGGCCATCTCCTCCGACGGCTCCAACACCACCATCTCCCTCCTGCCCGGCGACGGCATGACCGAGTACCAGGTCACCCCCCTGGGGGTGGACGGGCTCACCGCCTCCTTCCGTCTGGCCCTGCAATAAAGAGAGGCACGTTCAAAACCCGTTTCTTTTTCCCTGCTGGAAAAAGAACGGTTTTTGGAATCCAAAGAAAAAGGGGCTCTCAAAGGGGTTGAGTGGCTCCAAATAGGAATCCGGCGGCCCGTCTTTACGCCCCCGCCCAGCACCAGCACCGTCCACAGGAGACTCCGTTGGCGGAACAGGGAAAAGCCGTGGTTCTATCCTCAATTTTTTCGCCGCCTGCGTGGGTGGGTATCGGGATGTGGTGGCGCTGCCTGATATTTCCTTTGCTGAGGCTCATGTGGGCGGCCTGTGGCTGCTCCGAAGGACGTTTCGTAGTGCGATATGTGTGCAAAAAAGCCCGCCTTTCGGCGGGCTTTTTTCTTGGGCATGGCGCTCTTACTTCACGCCGTCCTGGAACATCCGGATGGCGGTGTCGTTGTCGCCGGAGATGATGAGCATGATGTAGTCGCCGCTGGTGACGATCTGACCGTTCTTGGCCCGCTCCAGGGGCTCGGGGAGGTACTGCTCAAAGTTCTGCTGGGTGAGGGCACGCTGGGCCTCCAGGGCCTCCTTGGCCGCGTCCAGCTTGCCGTCGGCCACCTTGCCGATGACGATGGTGTCGGCGCT
>CALWYC010000103.1 GCA_944385655.1 uncultured Intestinimonas sp.
TGGCGTTTCCCATGCTTCTCACTCCTTCCGGCTGCTGATGCGGGCGCCCTTGTCGGTGACCTCCACCACCACGCCGGAGATGCTGGCGTGGATGTTGGCGGAGAGCCCCTCAGCGGCCGCGGCCAGGACTTCGCCCCGCTCCACAAAGTCGCCCACCGCCTTTACCATATTGGCGGGCTTACCGATGTGCTGAGCGAAGGGGATGAAGACCTCGTCGGGGCTCAGCTCCCGGCACTCGTGGGCGTGGAGCCCATAGTACTGGGAGAGGCCCAGCCGGGCCACCAGGCGGTCCGTGGGGGTGTGGCGCTGGTCCACAAAGGCCCGGGCCTGGGGTTCCATGTTCCGGGGGACCTGGATGCCGCGGGCGCGGAGCTGGCCCTTGATGTACTGGTTCACCTTCCGGGGGGAGAGCCCCATGGGGCAGGCGAACATCTCGCACACGCCGCAGTCGCAGCAGTTGGCCGCGTCGCCGAAGCAGCGCTCGTACTCCGCGTTGTCCTCCATCCCCGGCTCCCGCCAGAAGTTCCGCATCACCAGGTTGGGGCGGATCTGGTGGCCGATGAGGTAACGGGGGCAGAGGTCGGTACACATCCGGCACTGGATGCAGGCGCTGCGGGTCTGGTGCCGGATGGCCTCCAGGGGCAGGGTGGCCCGCCGGAACAGGTAGTGGTCCTTGGGCAGCACGATGATGTTGCCGGTGGTCTTGGTCACCACGGCGGCGTCGATGTCCGCCTGGCTCAGGAGCACCTTGCCCATCATGGGGCCGCCCAGGATCAGGGCATAGTCGCTGATGGTGGGCTCCGCCGCCTTCACGCACTCGGTGATGGCGGTGCCCACGGGGACGTGGAGCAGGATGGGCTCCTTCACCTCGCCCACCACCGACAGGAACTTATCCACCACGGGACGGCCCTGGATGGCGTCGAAGATGTTGAGCAGCGTGCCCACGTTGTCCACCACGCAGCCCACGTCCAGGGGCAGGCCCCGCTCCGGCACCGACCGGCCGGTGACCTGCTGGACCATGGTCTGCTCGTCGCCGGCGGGGTAGAAGGTCCCCATTTCGAAGATCTCCACGGGGGCGTCCGCCAGCTTGATCGCGTCGGACAGGGCCGCGATCTCAGCCTTGTACTTTCCTTTGAGCGCGATGACCGCCCGCTTGGCCTCCAGATGGGCGGCCACTGCCACTACCGCGGCGATGATCTGGGGCGCATAGGTGCGGCACAGATACTTATCCGTCTCGATGAGGGGCTCGCACTCCGCGGCGTTGACCACAAAGCATTCGGCCTTGGCGTTGAGCTTGACGTGGGTGGGAAACCCAGCGCCGCCGGCGCCCACGATGCCGGATGCCTTGACAACTTCGGTCAGATTCATGCTTTCACCGCCTTAATTCCCTTGCCGTGGGCCGCCCCGGCGGGGCGGCTCCAGCTGTTACTCCAAAACGCTGGGATCGATCTCCTGGTCGTCCACGATGCCCACAACGGTTGCGTCCACAGGGACCGACATGTCCCCGGCAGCGCTCCGGGCCGAGCTCCCGCCGACGATGATCACCGTCTCTCCCACGCCGGCGCCGATGATATCGGCCGCCACCATGGGGGTCTTGTCCTTGGAGCCGTCCAGAATGTTGATGGGCTGCACAATGAGCAGCTTATATCCGGCCAGCTTCTCCTCCTTGCGGGTGGCCCAGATGTTGCCGATGACCTTTGCCACTTTCATACGTTGTCCCCCTGTTCGACGCGGGACGGCGGAAGAGGGCGCCCCTCCTCCGCGGTCCGGCCGTGTTTCGTCTTATTCCCGGACGATGGTCATGCCCCGATCCTTGGCGGCGTCCTTGGCCAGCGCGGTGATGATGGTCTTTTCACCGATGTAGACCTTGGTGACCCCGCCCATGTTGGCCTCGATGAGGTCCTTCTCGGTGAGCACCCGTTTGTCGATGCGCACCTCCTTGGCCTCACAGCAGGCCGCCGGTGCGGCGCACGCGGGCGCGGCGCTCACGGGGGCCGCCGCCGGCACGGGGGCGGGGGTCTCGCTGCCCAGGATGACCTGCTCCAGGCCGGCCCGGGCGCAGATCACCACGCCGGAGGCCACCAGCAGGTCCAGCTTCTGCTGCATCATGTTGTAGTAGGCGGCGGGGGCCGTCTCCTTGTACTGATACAGCTCCACTTCCTCAGTGGGGACATAGACCTTTTTACCTGAGAGGATGGCTTTGGAGGCAAGACGGGTATACGCGGTGTCACAGGCGCCGGAGGCCAGTGCCGCCATGGCGTCACAGCTCAGGTTAAAGAGCACCACCGCCGCGTAGTCGTCCAGATCCACTTCATAGTGGTGCATCAGGGCGCAGTCGGTGCGGTAGCTGGCCTTGAGGGCCTCGCTCTCCAGCGTCGCGTGGCAGTCGGTGCCGTGGTCCTGGGTCAGGATCAGCAGCCCCGGCTTCCCGGCGCAGCAGCCTTCCGCTTCAGAGATCTTTTCCGCGACGCGGCGGAGGATCTCATCCACGATGGCGTTATGGTCCATGCCTTCCCCTCCTTTCTAATCATTCATTGGGTCTGTGCTCAGACCTTGCAGTTCATGGCGATGCCGGCCGGCGTCACCAGGAAGGGGTTGGCCGGCTTGATGGTCTTGATGCCGGTCTCCTTCTCGAAGATGCCCTCGATGCCGGTGAGGCAGCAGGTGCCGCCGCACAGGTAGATGGCGTCGGTGTGGGCCTTGTCGATATACCGGTTGACGATGGAGGCCATCTTCTCCACCACCGCCTTCACCACCGGCAGGATCTCCTTGTGGCGGGCGTAATCCTGCTTGATGGCCTCGGCCTCCTGGAAGGGGATGTGGAAATTCCCCGCCAGGACCAGGGTGAGATGGGTGCCTCCGGTGGGCTCATCCTCGATCTGGACCACCTTGCCGTCCTTCAGGATGGCAAGGCCCGTGGTGCCGCCGCCGATGTCCACCACCACACCGTCCTCGATCTGGTAGATGGAGTTGGCGGCGCTGGGCTCATCCAGAATGTTGGTGACCTCGAACCCGGCCCCTTCGGCCACGTACTGATGGGTCTTGGTGCTGGACTCGGTCCCGGCGGGCATGGCGATGGCACAGTTGACCAGCTCCGTTTCCAGCCGTTCCTCCAGCTTGGCCTTGAGCTCCTTGACGATGCGGAGCGCCCCGGAGTAGTCCACCACCACGCCGTCCCGCAGGACCTGCGCCGCCTGCTTCTCACAGGCGATGGGGTTGTTCTCCTCGTCCAGGACGACCATGACGATATAGGCCGTGCCCAGGTCCAGGCCCACCTTCAGCTTGCTGCTGACGGGCTTGAAGGTCTTGGTCTCCGATTCCTCCACACGGGCCATATAGGCGTTGACGCGGTCCAGATCCATCATGTGTTCGGCGCTCCTTTGTCAAGTTAGTTTGTCTTGTACTGTCCTGCCAGATACCGGCACATCAGGATGTGCACGGCGCTGGACATGCGGTTGAGCTCTTCGATGATGTCGCCCCGGGTGTACTTGGCGCCGGTGTGGAAGGCGCTGGCCGCCGCCACCTCGGTCTCACGCACATCGGTGCGCAGCTGGTTGAGCAGGGCGAAGTCCCGTCCCATGGTGTAGTCGGGCAGGACCATGGCCTTGACCCCGAAGAACCGCTGGGGGTCGTGGGACTGCTCCCGCAGCTCCGCGTGGGTGAGCCCGATGATGGTGTCCATCTGGAAGGGCTCATCCAGCACGTCGCAGCGCATCATCTCCCGCAGGATCTTCAGGATGTCGCCCAGGTCGTCGATGAGCGCCTGGCTGCCCCCCCGCTCGTGGATGTCCACCTGGGCCAGGACCACCGCGCTCTGCAGCGAGTCCAGCTTGCCTCGGAACAGGATGCGGGGATGGTCCTTCACCACCAGCACGTTCCCCACCAGGTGGGTCATGTGCTCGGGCTTCTCCATATAGAATGCCCCGGTCTCATAGTCCACGAACTTGGGTTTTACCGGCGCCGGCGCGGGCGCGGGTGCGGGCGCTGCCATGGTCACCTCGGGCATGGGCGGCACCTCTGTGGCGACGATCCGGGGCGTGGCCTGCTGCCCCGCCTTGACGATCTTGATCTTGCGGGACTGCAGATACTCCCGGGCCGCCGGGGTGAGGATCTTGCCTTCCGGCACGACGTAGCATTCGGGCTCCGTGGCCCGAAGCTCGCACCGGAGTGCGTCCTCCGTGATACATTTCAAGCGCTTCACCCCCTCCGTCGGTAGGTTTGATGCGGCTTACGCCGGTCTTACTTCTCCAGGCTGGGGAGGATGAACTCCACTTCCTCGTGGGGACGGGGGATCACGTGGACGCTCACCAGCTCGCCCACCCGCTCAGCGGCGGCGGCGCCGGCGTCGGTGGCCGCCTTGACGGCGCCCACATCGCCACGGACCATGACGGTCACCAGGCCGCCGCCCACATGGACCTTGCCGATGAGGGTGACGTTGGCGGCCTTGACCATGGCATCGGCGGCCTCGATGGAGGCCACGAGACCCTTGGTCTCGATCATGCCAAGTGCTTGCATACTAGCCATACTTATACACTCCTATGTCCATCCGGCGGCGGGGCAGGGGGCCGGCCGGCTCAGGCCGCCCGGCCCCCGCACCACCGCGGGGGATGGGGAAAATGGTCACTGCTTATCCAGGCTGGGGAGGATGAACTCCACTTCCTCGTGGGGACGGGGAATGACGTGGACGGAGATCAGCTCGCCCACCCGCTCGGCGGCGGCGGCGCCGGCGTCGGTGGCGGCCTTGACAGCGCCCACGTCGCCGCGGACCATGACGGTCACCAGGCCGCCGCCCACATGGACCTTGCCGATGAGGGTGACGTTGGCGGCCTTGACCATGGCATCGGCCGCCTCGATGGAGGCCACGAGACCCTTGGTCTCGATCATGCCAAGTGCTTGCATAGTAGCCATAAATAGTTCCTCCTAAAATTCAGTCTTACAGGTCCTTGAGCCGGGCCATGATCTTCCGGACGATGTCCTCCACATCGGCCTCGCTCACATCGCTGGTGCGGATGCGGCAGATGCCGTCGGAGCAGTCGGGGAGATCGGCGCGGATCTCGTCCAGCTCCTTGAGCCCGTAAGCGATCTTGCGGGTGTTGAGGAGCTGCATGGGGCCCACGTTCTCGCTGGTGGCGGAGCCGCCCACAGCGCCGCAGCCCAAGGTGAGGGAGGGCATGAGCCCGGTGGTACCGCCGATGCCGCCCAGGGCGGAGGGGGTATTCACCATGACCCGGGAGGCAGGCACACGCTTGGCGAAGTAGTCCACCATGTCGTCGTCCTTGGTGTGCATGGAGAAGGTGTGGCCGGCGCCCTCATAGTGGAGGATGGTGCAGACCTTCTCGCACACATCCTTGTAGTCGGTGCCGGTGTAGAAGGCCAGGATGGGCCCCAGCTTCTCGTTGGAGTAGGGGTGGCCCCGGCCCACGCCGTCCTCACGGGCCACCAGGACCCGGGCGGTGGCGGGGACCTTGTCCAGGCCGGCCAGCTTGGCGATGGTCTCCACGCTGCGGCCCACGATCTCGGGGTTCATGGTGCCGTTGGCGCGGAGGATGAACTTGCCCAGCTTCTGCCGCTCTTCCTCATCCAGGAAGTAGGCGCCCTGCTTCTCCATCTCGGCCTGGACGGCGGGGACCATGTCCTCGTCGCAGATGATGGACTGCTCGGAGGCGCAGATGGTGCCGTTGTCGAAGGTCTTGGAGTCCAGGATGCGCTTGACCGCCAGGGGCAGGTCGCAGGTCTTCTCCAGATAGGCGGGGCCGTTGCCCGGGCCCACGCCGATGGCGGGGGTGCCGGAGGAATAGGCCGCGCGGACCATGGCGGAGCCGCCGGTGGCCAGGATCATGGCCACGTCCCGGTGGCGCATCAGGTTGTCGGTGGCCTCCATGGTGGGGATGGTGATGCAGGACACCAGGTTCTCGTTGCCGCCCGCCTCGGCGATGGCCTGCCGGATGACCTTGACGGTCTCCAGGATGCAGCGCAGGGCCGTGGGGTGGGGGGAGAACACGATGGCGTTGCCCGCCTTGATGGCGATCTCCGCCTTGTAAAGGGCGGTGGAGGTGGGGTTGGTAGAGGGGATGAGGCCGGCGATGACGCCCACGGGCACGGCGATGGTGCGGACCTTCTTCACGTCGTCCCGGTCCAGCTCGCCCACCGTCTTCATGTCCTTGATGTACTCGTAGACGCCCCGGCTGCCGAAGATGTTCTTGATGATCTTATCCTCGACCTTGCCGAAACCGGTGTCCTCATGGGCCATCTCGGCCAGACGGCGGGCGTTGCGCACGCCGGCGTCGGCGATGGCGCGGACGATGTGGTCCACCTGGGACTGGGTCATGTTGGCCAGTTCCTTCTGGGCCTCCTTCGCCGCCTCTACCAGCTCACGGACCTCTTGCATGGACAATAGGTCTTTGTCGTAAAGCTGCATTTGATCAACTCTCCTCTTGGGGGATGCTTCCCATATGACGTTCCGTCATCTTCAGCGGATCTCAATGCTCCCGAAACGCTCGAATGGCCGCCACAAGCTCCTCTTTCTTGGCGAACCGGATCTCCTTGCGGGTCATGGTGTCCAACCCCACGCTCCTGGCGACGGAGCGCAGCTTGACCACAGGCATGGCCTCCAGGACCTCATCGGTGAGATCGGCGAGGGATACGCCCTCCGCCTCCTCCGCCTTTTCCTCGGGCTTCTCCTCCGTCGGGGCCTCAGGCTCCGGCACAGGGTCCGCCTTCGGGGCGGGAGACGGGCTCACCGGGGCCTCCTCCGGAGGCGCTTCCGGCTGCTTGGGGGGCTTGGGTGTGGGCGTGACCGGCGCGGGCGTCGTCAACATGCCCTCGAGCTCTTCGTGGGGTCTCGGGATGACGTGTACGGACACCAGCTCGCCGACCCGCTCCGCCGCGGCCGCGCCGGCGTCGACCGCCGCCTTCACGGCTCCCACGTCGCCGCGGACCATGACGGTCACCAGACCGCCGCCCACGTGTTCCTTGCACGTCAGGGTGACATTAGCCGCTTTTACCATGGCGTCGGCGGCCTCGATCGAAGCCACCAGGCCACGGGTCTCGATCATACCCAAAGCCTTCATTCGGTACCTCCATTACGGGCCGGCGTCACCGGCCCTCTCTTTTGAACGAATCAGGCGATGGGGATCAGTCGATGGGGTTGTCGGCCACGAACTCCACAGCGGCGGCGAAGGCGTCGCAGGCGGACTTACAGGCGGACTG
>CALWYC010000104.1 GCA_944385655.1 uncultured Intestinimonas sp.
TGCTGGCTCCATCTGCCGCCCAATACTCAAAAAAGGAGAACTTACCATGAAAAACACCATGAAGAAGCTGTCCGCTCTGGCCGCCGCCTCCGCCCTGACCCTGTCCCTCGCCGCCTGCGGCGGCGGGACCGCCGCAAATACCCAGTCCTCCAGCGAGACCGCCGCCCCCACCGAGGGCGTCACCGAGACCAGCCCCTCCGCCATCAAGGTGGCCGTGGTGAAGCAGATGGACCACGCCTCCCTGGACGAGATCGCCAACGCCGTCACCGCCCGGCTGGACGAGATCGCGGCGGAGACGGGCACCCCCATCGAGTACGAGGTGTACAGCGGCCAGAACGACCAGACCGTGCTGCGGCAGCTGGGGGACCAGGCCATCGCCGACGGCGTCTCCGTCCTCATCCCCATTGCCACCACCGCCGCCCAGGTCATGACGGTGTGCGCCGAGGAGACCCAGACCCCGGTGGTCTTCGCCGCCATCTCCGATCCCGCCGCCGCCGACCTCACCGGCTTTGACTACGTGACCGGCACCAGCGACGCCCTGGACACCAATCTCATCATGGACATGATCTTCGCCCAGGAGCCCGACGCCGCCAAGATCGGCCTTCTCTACTCCCTGTCCGAGCCCAACTCCGCCACCCCCATCGCCGACGCCAAGGCCTACCTGGACGCCAAGGGTGTGAGCTACGTGGAGGCCACCGCCAACACCAATGACGAGGTCATCGCCGCCGCCAGCTCCCTCATCGCCGACGGGGTGGACGCCATCTTCACCCCCACCGACAACATCATCATGTCCGCCGAGCTGGCCATCTATGAGGACCTCATCGAGGCGGGCATCCCCCACTTCACCGGCGCCGACTCCTTCGTCCGCAACGGCGCCTACGCCACCTGCGGCGTGAACTACACCGACCTGGGCGCCCAGACCGCCGACCTGGCCTACCAGGCGGTGATGGAGGGCATGGGCGGCATGGAGGACTTCTACCAGGTCGCCGGCGGCATCATCACCGTCAACACCGAGACCGCCGAGGCCCTGGGCCTGGACTACAGCGCCTTTGAAAGCATGGGCGAGGTGGTCCCCGTCACCACCACCCTGGAGTAAACCCTGTCATCTGATCACAGCGCCGCCCCCCGGCTCATGCCGGGGGCGTTGGCTTGAAAGGAGCGTTCCGCCGTGCTCTACATCGTCCAGACCGCCCTGGAGCTGGGCTTCCAGTATGCCCTGGTGGCCATGGCCCTCTTCCTCAGCTACCGCATCCTGGACATCGCCGATATGACCACCGATGGCTGCTTCATCCTGGGCTGCGCCGTGTCGGTGACCTGCGCCGCCGCCGGCCATCCCCTCCTGGCCATCCCCGCCGCCATGGTCTCCGGCGCCTGCGCCGGCTTTGTCACCGCCTTTCTCCAGACCAAGCTGGGGGTGCCCTCCATCCTGGCGGGCATCGTCACCAACACCGGCCTCTACACCGTCAACCTGATGGCCATGGGCTGGAAGGCCAATCAGTCCCTGCTGCGGCAGGACACCATCTTCACCCTCTTCCGCGCCACCGGCATCGGCGGGGACTGGTATGCTATCCTTCTCTCCGGCGCCATCACGGTGGTGATGGGGGCCATCCTGGTGGCCTTCCTGGGCACAAGGCTGGGTCTCTCCATCCGGGCCACCGGCGACAACCGGGACATGGTCAGGGCCTCCTCCATCAACCCCACCTTCACCATCACCGTGGGCCTGTGCCTGGCCAACGCCATGACCGCCCTCTCCGGCGCGGTGGTGGGTCAGGCCCAGAAGACCGCCGACATCAACGCCGGCACCGGCATCGTGGTCATCGGCCTTGCCTGCCTCATCATCGGCGAGACCATCGTGGGCAAGGGCTCCATGCTCCGGGGGGCCATCGCCGTGGTGGTGGGCAGTATCCTCTACCGGGTGGTCTACGCCCTGGTGCTCCGCTCTCCCATCCCCATCGACTGCCTGAAGCTGGTCACCGCCATCGTGGTGGCCCTGGCCATCGCCGCCCCCACCCTGAAGAGCTGGGCGGCCTTCCAGGCCAGGAAGCGCAAGGCCCTGGCGGCCAGAAAGGAGGGGCGCTGAGATGCTGGAGATCAAGCAGATTTCCAAGACCTTCAACCCGGGCACCGTCAATGAAAAGTCCGCCCTCAGCGGCCTGAGCCTCACTCTGGCCGACGGGGACTTTGCCACCATCGTGGGCTCCAACGGCGCGGGCAAGTCCACCCTCTTCAACGCCATCGCCGGGGACTTCTATGTGGACGAGGGCTCCATCTTCCTGTCCGGCGACGACCTCACCTACCTGCCGGCTTACCGCCGCAGCCGCCGCATCGGCCGGCTCTTCCAGGACCCCATGCGGGGCACCGCCCCCCACATGACCATCGAGGAGAACCTGGCTCTGGCCTATCTCCGCACCGCCAAGCACCAGAAGGCCTTTTTCAGCCGGGTGTCCAAGGCGGACAAGGCGTTTTTCCGGGAACAGCTGGCCCGCCTGGACATGGGCCTGGAGGACCGGATGCGCCAGCCGGTGGGCCTGCTCTCCGGCGGCCAGCGCCAGGCCCTCACCCTGCTGATGGCCACCATGGTGCCCCCCAAGCTGCTCCTCCTGGACGAGCATACAGCCGCCCTGGACCCGGGCACAGCGGACAAGGTCCTCAAGCTCACCCGGGAGATCGTGGAAGGGGAGGGCATCACCTGCCTGATGATCACCCACAACATGAAAAACGCCCTGGAGCTGGGCAACCGCACCCTGATGATGGACAACGGAAGGATCGTGCTGGACATCGGCGGGGAGGAGCGGAAAGGCCTCACCGTGGACGACCTGCTCTCCCGGTTCCGGGCGGGGGCGGGGAAGGCTCTGGACAACGACCGCATCCTGCTCTCCTGAATCAAAAATGGCTCCGCACCAGAGGTGCGGAGCCATTTTTTACGGACAGAGCAGTTGAAGAAGTTCTTCTATCGTGCTGCCGGCGATGTAGTCCCCCAGGGGGAGGGCTTGGAGAACAGGGAGGAGGGCCTCCCGCCGGTGGGGGAGCCCCACCAGCCGTTGGGCCAGACCGGCGCTGTCCAGCTGTCCGAAGTAGTCCCCATAGAGGGCGGCGGACCGGATGACGCCCCGGTCCACGTCCAGCCGGGCGTCTACCAGGCCGAAGGGGAATTTCATGGCCCGACTCCAGGTGTACCTGGGGGCGGAGCCGAAGTTCCACTCCCAGGTGCCGTACTTCTCTTCCCGCAGAGTGTCCACAGCGGTCCGGTCGGCCTCCGTCAGGGCATAGGGCGTGAGGTCGGGCACCGTTTTCAGAAAATAGGCCCGGAGCCGGTCCAGAAATTCCTCCACCGCCATAGGCGCAGGGAGGTGGGCGGCCAGATTGGTCACCCGGCTGGATACCGACTTGACCCCCTTGCTCTCCAGCTTGAGGTCCCGGGGCCGGAGAGCGCCGGAGAGCCGGGACAGATCGGCGGAGAAGAGCAGGGTGCCGTGGTGGAGGATGCGGCCGTCCCGGACGGCCTGGGCGTTGCCGGAGAACTTTTGGCCGTCCACCAGCAGGTCGTTCCGGCCGGAGAGCTCCGCCCGCACCCCCAGAGTGGCCAGAAAGTCCACGATGGGCTTGGTGAATTTGGCGTAGTTGTTGAAGTCGCCCGCCCCGCAGGGCTGGACCAGGGTGTAGTTGATGTTCCCCAGGTCGTGGAAGACCGCCCCGCCGCCGGTGAGCCGCCGGACCACCGGGATCTGGTGGACACGGACGAAGTCCAGGTCGATCTCCTCCAGGGCGTTCTGATTTTTGCCGATGATGACCGAGGGGCCGTTCCGCCAGAGAGTGAGGACCTCTCCGGGGAAGCGGGTGAGCAGGTATTCGTCCAGGGCCAGGTTCCAGGCCGGGTCAGTGCAGTTGTTCTCCAGGAGGTACAAGGGCGACCCCCTCCTTTCCTTGCACCCATTATGGGGGGAAGGAGGGGGTTTGTCAACGGCCCTGAGATGTGGTATGCTAAGGGACAAGAAGGAGCGTGAGCACAATGGAACTCAAACAGATCGCCAGCTTCCAGGTGGACCACCGGAAACTCACCGAGGGCATGTATACCTCCCGGGTGGACGGGGATGTGGTGACCTACGACATCCGCATGGTGCGGCCCAACTGCGGCACCTACCTGGGCTGCGGCGCCATCCACAGCTTTGAGCACCTCTTTGCCACTTATGTCCGCAGCGGTCCCCAGTCGGACAAGGTGATCTACGCCGGCCCCATGGGCTGCCGCACCGGCTTCTACTTCCTGGTGCGGGACATGGACCCGGCGGCTGCCATCGACCTGGTCCGGGAGACCATGGACTTCATCGCCAGATATGAGGGGCCCATCCCCGGCGCCACCGAGGCCGAGTGCGGCAACTACCGGGAGCAGGACCTGGAGGGCGCCCGGGCGGCGGCCAAAAAGATGATCCCCATCCTGGCCGGCTGGACGGTGGACAGGCTGGTCTACGAGAAATGAAAATTCCGGAAGTGAGCAGCGCTCACTTCCGGAATTTCTTTTTCAGCCGGTACCAGAAGGTGTCGGGCTCATAGCCCTTGGAAGCCCGGAAGGCCCGCTCGGCCTCCTCCGCCCGCTTGAGGGCGGCCTTTTCAGCGCGGCCCATCCCGCCGTCCCAGGGGGGCAGGTCCATGTTGGAACGGACTTTCATAAACTCCCAGAACATCGGTCGCTCCTTTCCCGCGTGCGGCTACTTCTACCTCTATATCGATCCAGGGGCGGAAAACGTGACAGGAAAGAACACTTTTTCTGATTTCACCGTATCACAGGGAAAGTCCTCCGTCAAGGGGCTTCAGAACAGCGCCGAGAGCATCTGCTGCACCCGTCCCACACCGTCCAGGAAGAGGCCCATGCCGTAGTAGATGAGGACCACGCCGCAGACCACATTGATGATCTTCAAAAGCCTGGTGCCGATATGGGCGCGGAAGAGGGAGATGACCAGGGTGATGCCGAAAAACCACAGGAAGGAGGCGCTGGAAGAGCCCAGAATGAGCTGGAGGCTCTCCCCCGGCGCCACGCCGCCGGCCCGGAAGCCGCCGAAGATCATGGTGCCGTCCAGGATGGCCTGGGGGTTGAACCAGGTGACCACGCAGGCCTTCACCGCCACGTCCTTCAGGGGCAGGTCCACCTCCACCGACTGGTCCAGGGTGGGCTCCTCCTGGATGAGGCCCACGCCGATGCGGGTGACGATGATGCCGCCGCACAGCAGCAGGAGGAGCTGGAGCAGGGTGAAGCGCTCCACCACCGTGCCGATGCCGAAGAAGCAGAAGAGGGCCAGGGTGATGTCGAAGAAAATGACGATGAGTGCGGTGAGGAGGGCCCTGCGCCGGGGCTGGGTAAGGGCGGTGTTGATGACGAAGAGGTTCTGCATCCCGATGGGGGCCACGTAGGCCAGGCCGATGGCCAGGCCCTGAAAATAGGCGGGCATGGGAAGGCTCCTTTCCTGCTTGTATTTTGGGAAAAAGCTGGTATCATAGTGACGGAGACCGGCGGGGCATTTGGCGTACTTGGTACGTCTATCATACCACACCGGAGGAAAAGAACAAGAACGCAGAATAGACTGACCAGGTCAGGAGGAGCTTACTATGGAACAGCCCCATGAGAACTGTCCCTGCATGGAGACCTGTCCCCTCAACCGGGCCATGGCCCTCATCGGCGGGAAGTGGAAGATGCAGATCCTCTGCGCCCTCTCCAACAACGGCGCGCTGCGCTATAACCGGCTGAAGCGGTCCCTGGACGGGGTGTCCAATACCGTGCTGGCCTCCGCCCTCCGGGAGCTGGAGCGGGACGGGCTGGTGGTTCGTCGGGAGTACCTGGAGGTACCGGTGCGGGTGGAGTACGCCGTCACCGAGCACGGGGCGGCGCTGCTGCCCATCCTGGACGCCCTGGGGGACTGGAGCCAAAGCGTGGGCTAACAAAACACAAAAAGGAGGGGCGGCGCTGTCGGCGCCGCCCCTCCTTAACTGTATGAGCATGCTCAGCCCCGCTGCTTGAGGAGCTGCTGCTTGATGTCCCAGAGCTTCTGGGAGAGGTCCACGTAGTAGTTGTGGGGGTTCTCGAAGCGCTTGACCTCGTCCCACAGGGTGTCGATCTGCCCGGCGCACCAGGCGCGCATGGCCTCGATGGAGGGCTTTTCGTACACCAGCTCGCCGCCCCGGAAGATGGGGACCAGCAGCTCCCGGACGGTGAAATCGGTGATGGTCTTGCGCTTCCAGGTGGCCTCCGGGTCGAAGAGCTCCAGGGGCTGACTGGGGTCCACCACCTCGTCGTGGACGCAGATGAGGTCGGCGATGGCCTTCCCCGTGTCGTTTTCAAAGAGGCGGTAGACCTTCTTGAAGTGGGGGTTGGTGATCTTGGCCGGGTTCTCGCTGATCTTGATCTTGGGCAGGATGGAGCCGTCAGGCCGCTCCACGGCGGAGAGCTTGTAGACGCCGCCGAACACCGGCTCCGATTTGGAGGTGATGAGCCGTTCGCCCACGCCGAAGGAGTCGATGCAGGCGCCCTGCTGGAGGAGGTCCCGGATGATGTACTCGTCCAGGGAGTTGGAGGCCACGATCTTGCACTGGGGGAGGCCGGCCTCGTCCAGCATCTTCCGGGCCTTTTTGGAGAGATAGGTGAGGTCGCCGGAGTCCAGCCGGATGGCGCAGCTGGTGATGCCCTGGGGCAGGAGGATCTCTTTGAATGCCCGGATGGCGTTGGGGACGCCGGACTTGAGGACGTTGTAGGTGTCCACCAGCAGGGTGGCGGCGTGGGGGTAGAGCTCACAGTAGGTCTTGAAGGCGGTGTACTCGTCGGGGAACATCTGCACCCAGGAGTGGGCCATGGTGCCGCCGGCGGGGGAGCCGTACACCCGGTCGGCCAGGGTGCAGGCGGTGCCGGCGCAGCCGGCGATGTAGGAGGCCCGGGCGCCCAGCACGGCGGCGTCGGGACCCTGGGCCCGGCGGGAGCCGAACTCGCTCACCGGACGGCCCTGGGCCGCCCGGACGATGCGGTTGGACTTGGTGGCGATGAGGGACTGGTGGTTGAGGATGAGGAGGACGTAGGTCTCGATGAACTGGGCCTCGATGGCGGGGGCCCGGACGGTGAGGATGGGCTCGCCGGGGAAGATGGGGGTGCCCTCGGGCAC
>CALWYC010000105.1 GCA_944385655.1 uncultured Intestinimonas sp.
GGTGTCCACGCCGTAGCGGCGCAGGGAGTTGACAGCGGCCTGGCCGATGGCGTGGGCGGGCAGCTTGGTGACGTAGGCGGCATCCATGCCGTAATTGGCCAGGGACACGGCCACGTTGGCCTCGCCGCCGCCGAAGGAGAACTCCAGGTGGTCGGCCTGGACGAAGCGCTCGTAGTTGTAGGGCTGGAGCCGGATCATCAGCTCACCGAAGGTCACGATCTTAGACATGTTATTTTACCCCTTTCCTTACTTCTGCACAAGATGGATGGCGAAGCCGCCGAAATCGCCGTCGACGTAGATGGCCTTGGTCTTGCCCTTGGCGTCGGTCTTGCGGGTGGACTCGTCAAAGGTGACGCCCTGGAGACCCAGGTGGAAGATGGCCCGCTCCACGTTGTTGACGCCGATGGCGATGTGGCCCCGCTCGCCGGGGAAGGGGACCTTGCAGCACTCCACGGGGCCGGCGAAGTCGGAGGAGTTGCCGGCCTTGAAGGGGAAGCCGAAGAGGGCGCAGATGGCCTTGGCGGTGTTGGCGGCCTTGTCGGCGTCGCCGCAGGGGATGCCCACGTGGTGGAGGGAGAAGCCCAGCATGGTCTGGACGGCCTCCTTGCAGATGGCGGTGATCTCGTCCCACTTCTGGCCGTCGATGAGGTCCTTCTTCACCATCCAGGTGCCGCCGCAGGCCACGATGCGGTCGAAGTTCAGGTAGTCCATCATGTTCTTGGTGTTCACGCCGCCGGTGGGCATCCAGCGCAGATCGGTGTAGGGGCCGGCCAGGGCCTTCAGCTTGGCCACGCCGCCGTTCTGCTCGGCGGGGAAGAACTTGAGGACCTTCAGGCCCATGCTCATGGCCTGCTCCATCTCGCCGGGGGTGGCGGTGCCGGGCATCATGAGGGCGCCCTTGTCGATGACGTAGCGGGTGATCTCGGGGTTGAAGCCGGGGCTGACGATGAACTGGGAGCCGGCGGCGATGGCCCGGTCGGCCTGGTCCTTGGTGAGGACGGTGCCGGCGCCCACCAGCATCTCGGGCACCTCGGCCACGATGCGGCGGATGGCCTCCTCACCGGCGGCGGTGCGGAAGGTCACCTCGGCGGCGGGCAGACCGCCGGCCACCAGCGCCCGGGCCAGGGGCACGGCCTGCTCGGCGTCGTCGATGGCGATGACGGGGATGATGCCGATGCCGTGGATCTTCTGAAGGATGTCCTCCATAATCATGTTCCTCCTTAAAATGATGTCGTTCCTGTTTTCGGGCGTGTCCCTGTGCCGCCCTGCTCTTGATGCTACCATTATAATACTTGTATACTAGAAAACAAGTGTCTGGAAGATAAAATTTTGCGGCGCCGATTTGTGCAATTTGTCAGCAGGATGGCCAGCGGAAGGGGAAAAGGGGGCTTTGACAGCGGACGGGAAAGCTGGTATACTAGTATCGGCCCGCCGGAGCGGGCCTGGATCGAGACAGTACAGGAGGGATCGGACATGCGCCTGACGGAGCGGCAGCCCAGGGAGACCGGGCGGGACTACGCCCTGCGGACCATCCGGGACAACATCATCCATCTGGAGCTCTCGCCGGGCAGCATGGTCAGCGAGAACGAGCTGGCGGCGGAGATGGGGCTCTCCCGGACGCCGGTGCGGGAGGCCCTCATTGAATTGTCCAAGGCCAGGATCGTGGAGATCTACCCCCAGAAGGGGAGCGCCGTCTCCCTCATCGACGTGGCCCTGGTGGAGGAGTCCCGCTTCATGCGGAAGGTGCTGGAGTGCGCGGTGGTGGAGCTGGCCTGCGAGAAGATCGACGGCGAGGGGCTGCGGCGGCTCCAGGAGAACGTGCGCCTCCAGAACTTCTATCTGGAGAACTACTTCTCCGAGACCCTGATGGAGCTGGACAACCAGTTCCACAAGACCCTCTTTGAGATCGCGGAGAAGCCCCAGGTCTACGCCCTCATGGACAACATGGCCATCCATTTCGACCGGGTCCGCAACATGGCCCTGAGCAGCGTGAAAAACGTCAAGATCGTCCAGGACCACGAGGCCATCACCGATGCCATCGCCGCCCGGGATGCTGTGAAGGCAAGAGCCTTGACAGAGGAGCATTTGGGGCGGTATAAGATCGATGTGGGGGAATTGCGGGCACAATATCCTGATTATTTCAAGTAAAGTAAAATCGCATTACAGATATGAGAAGGTAAATAAGGACCTCCGCCGCGGCTTTTGGCCGCGGCGGAGGTCCTTTTCATGTCTGTCAGGGGCAGAGTGCGGCGAGGGCCTCCTCCAGCACCTGGTCCACCAGGTCCCGGAAGCACCGGAGCTGCTCCGGCCCGGCGCCGTCCACATGGAGGCCGCCGGTGCATACCACGGTGGCGCCGGTCCGGGCGCACAGGGCCTCGGCCACCTTCCGGCAGGGGTACTCGTCCTTATGGCCCACGCAGTTGAGCACCGAGGAGGTGGCGCTGGTCCGGTCCGGGTCGGCCAGGGAAGGCCGGGGAACGGCCAGGACGGTGCAGCCGATGTGTTCGGCGCCGCCGGTGAGGACGGCCAGCAGGTCCCGCCCCAGGGGGCGGACCTCCAGAGTGACGGTGAGACCGTCCTTTGTGCGCACGGCGGTCACGGCTCCCACCTCCGGAAGCCATCCGGCTCGATGCCGAAGCGGCCCAGCAGCTTGCACACCATGTGGTGGGTCATCTCCTCCACGGAGACGGGCCGGTTGTAGAAGGTCATCATGGGGGGGAGGATGGTGACGCCGGGGATCATGGACAGCTCGCTGAGATTGCGCAGGTGGATGGGGCTCAGGGGGCTCTCCCGGGCGCAGAGCACCAGGGGGCGACCCTCCTTGATGGTGACATCGGCGGCCCGCAGCAGCAGGTTGTCGGCGTAGCCGGCGTGGATGCCGGCCACCGTCTTCATGCTGCAGGGCACAATGAGCATGCCCTGGGCGCGGAAGGTGCCGCTGGCGGGGCCGGCGCCGATGGCGTCCATGTCGTGGCAGACATGGGCCAAGGCCTTGACCTCCTCCAGGGTGCGGTCGGTCTCATAGCGGATGGTCTCGGCCGCCCCCCGGCTGACGATGAGATGGACCTCCCAGTCGGGGTGGCGGCGCAGCTCCTCCAGGCAGGCCACCGCAAGAGGAGCGCCGCTGGCGCCGCTGAGCCCGACGATGAGGCGCTTGACGCCGCCGCCGCTCATTGGAAGAGCTCCGGGACCCAGTGGGCGGGGTCCACGTCCTTGAACTTGCAGCGCTGGAACCGGTCCTTCTGGTCAAAGGGCACGGTGCAGTCGAAGATGGCCTTGCAGGAGATGCCACGGTCCCGGATGGAGGGGGAGTAGGCGGGGTCGTTGGAGGGGTCCAGGGGGTGGCAGCGGACGCCGGGGATGGTGATGAGGTCCACGTCGGCCTGGAACCGGGTGGTCATGGCCCAGATCACGTCGGAGAGGTCGAAGGGGTCCACGTCCTCGTCCACCAGGAAGACGTGCTTGAGCTCGGAGAAGGCGGAGAAGGCCAGCAGGGCGGCCTGGCGCTGGCGGCCCTCGTCGGAGGGGACGGTCTTCTGGAACTGGAGCACGGCCACGTACTTGCCGCCGCCGCAGGAGGCGCAGTAGACATTGCGCAGCTTGCCGGGCATGGCCTTGTCCACCATGGCCATGATGGAGGCCTCGGTGGGGATGCCGGCCATGGAGACATGCTCCTCACTGGGGCCGATGCAGGTCTGCATGATGGGGTTCTTCCGGGTGGTGACCGCCTTGACCTTGATGACGGGGAGGGAGGGGTTGGCGGGGCCGGTGTAGCCGGGGAACTCGGGCATGGCCTTGCCGGTGTTGGTGTTCTGATCCTCCCGGCAGCGGGCGCCGGGGATGAGCTCGCCCTCGATGACGTACTCGGCGTTGGCGATGCAGCACTCGTCGATGGTGAGGCAGCGGGTGAGCTTCACGGCCTCGCCCCGGATGCCGCCGGCGGCGCCCAGCTCGTTGTAGCCCAGGGGGGTCGTGGGGGGCTCGAAGCAGGCGGCGATCTCGATGGCGGGGTCCACGCCGATGGACAGGGAGATGGGGAGGGGCTTACCGGCGGCCTCCGCCTTCTGGCGGAACACCTCCAGGTGGCGGGCGCCGGGGACGAAGTACATGGAGATCTCGTCCCTGCTCTGGAGGCAGAGCCGGTGGATGGTCACGTCGGAGTCACCAGTCTCGGGGTCGGAGGCGTAGCACATGCCCAGGGTGATGTAGGGGCCGGCGTCCTCCTCGGTGTTGGTGGGGGCGGGGACCAGCTTGCGGATGTCGAAGTCGGGATCGGTAGCCAGGTGTACCACCTCCTGGCAGGGGGCCTCGCTGTTGGGGACCACCACGGGGGCGATGGGGGCCTGGACGGCCTTGTTGAGGAGCTTGCCCAGGTTTTCCGGCTTCTCGTCCAGCAGGTAGCCCACCCGCTTCCGGCTGGAGAGCAGGCCGATGAGCACCCGGGCGTCGGGGTGGCCGTTGACGCTGTTGAAGATCATGGCGGGGCCTTCCTGTGTGGGGCGCATGACGGTGCCGCCGGCGCCCACGTGGCGGTAGACGCCGGAGAGCTCGGCGTGGGGCTCTACGGGGACGTCGGTCTCCACCAGCTGACCCTCGATGCCCTGGAGCAGGGCGATGGCGGAGCGGAGATCGGTGACTTTCTCAGACATGTTCGGTACCTCCTTATTCCTGGGCCAGGCCCATCTTGCCGGCCTGGAAGATGCGGGTGTCCATGACCTTGAGGTCGTCGGCGATGAGGGGCTTGAAGGCCATCTTGCCGAGGATGTCCCTCTCCAGATCCACGCCGGGAGCGATCTCGGTGAGCTGGATGCCGCCCTCCACCAGGCGGAAGACGGCCCGCTCGGTGATGTAGAGGACCTCCTGGCCGGTCTTCCGGGCGTAGTCGGCGGAGAAGGAGATCTGCTGGACCTGGGGGATGAACTTGACGCCAGGGCCGTCGGCGCGGATGTCCAGCTTACCGTCTTCCACGGCGATGTCGGACTTGCCGGCGGTGAAGGCGCACATGAAGCACACCTTGGGGGTGCTCTGGGAGATGTTGATGAAGCCGCCCGGGCCGGTGCAGCGGGTGCCGAACTTGGACACGTTCACGTTGCCGTTCCGGTCGATCTCGGCGGCGCCCAGGAAGGTCATGTCCAGCAGGCCGCCGTCATACATGTCCAGAGTGTCGCAGATGGTGTCGATGGCCTCGGGGTTGACGGCGGCGGCGAAGCCCACGCCCTCCACGGGGACGCCGCCCATGGGGCCGGACTCCAGGGAGAGGATGGCCCGGGAGGCGATGCCCTCCTCGTTGGCCACGCTGCCCACGCCGGAGGGGATGCCGATGCCCAGGTTGATGACCACGTCGGGCCGCAGCTCCAGCACGCCCCGGCGGGCGATGATCTTCCGCACGCCCATGGCCATGGGGGCCAGGGCGTTGGTGGGCCTGCGCACCTCGCCGGAGAGCTCGGGGCGGTAGGCGTCGGTGGCGTAGCCCTGGCGGTGGCGTTCCGGCTCGGCCTTGACCACGTAGTCCACCAGGGCCCGGTGGATGCGGACCTTCTTGGGGTGGATGCTGCCCCGCTCCACGATGTCCTCCACCTGGGCGATGACGATGCCGCCGGAGTTGTGGACGGCGGCGGCCATCTCCATCTCCATGCCGGTGAGGGCCTCGTGGTCCATGGAGATGTTGCCGTCCTCATCGGCGTAGGTGCCCCGGATCAGGGCCACATGGATGGGGAAGGAGGGGTAGAAGAGGGCCTCCCTGCCGTGGATGTCCATGAGCTCCACCACGCTGCGGCCCTGATCGGCGGCCTTCTGGTTGGCCCGGCAGCCCTCCACGCGGGGATCGGCGAAGGTATTGAGGCCAACCTGGGTGAGCACGCCGGGCTTGCCGCCGGCGATGGCCCGGAGCAGGTGGACCACCACGCCCAGGGGCAGGGTGTAGCCGGCGATCTCGTTGGCGCCCACCCGCTGGGCGATCTTGGGGGAGTTGGCCAGGTGGGCCACGAAGGCGGTCTCGATGAGGCCGGGGGCCATCAGGCGGTTGACGCCCTTGTCGGCGGTGGTGTTGTCGCCGGTGCAGATGCCGGCCACCAGGGTGAGGTTGGCGGGGTGCTGCTCGGCCTCATAGCGCCTGGCCACGGCGGCGTAGAGCTCGTCGGGCGCGCAGTAGGCGCCGAAGCCGCCCACGCCCACGGTGTCGCCGTCGCGGATCAGAGCCGCGGCCTCATCCGCGGTGATAAAACGTGTCATAGTGGTCACAGTCCTTTCCAGTCAAATTCCTTTGTTGTCGCACCCCATATACATGCAACCGGCATGCCAACTCCAAAAGCAAAACCTGGCATGCTCCTTGCAAAACATAAAAGCGCGTATGTGAGAACCGGCAACATTTGAGTGATTCAGAAAGGAAGAGCACATTATGGCTAAGAGAAAGGTCATCATCACCGTTGCCCAGACCGGCAACTTCCAGGGCAAGGACGCCAACCCCGCGCTACCCGAGCAGCCCGACGAGATCGTCGCCTCCGCGTACGACTGCTACAACGCCGGCGCCTCCGTCATCCACATCCACGCCCGTGACAAGGAGGGCAAGTCCTCCAACGATCCCCGGATCTTCGCCGAGATCAACGCCGGCGTCCGCGCCAAGTGCGGCAACGTGATCGTGCAGAACTCCACCGCCCCCGCCACCCGCCCCGGCTCCAAGGCCGACGACGGCCTGGCTCTGCTGGATCTGCCCAAGGCCGACCTGCCCGACATGTGCTCCCTGGACTGCTCCCTCATCACCACCACCTGGGGCGAGCTGAGCTTCATCTATGAGTGGACCCGTCCCTGGCTCATCAAGGCCGCCCAGCGCATGCTGGATCTGGGCATCAAGCCCGAGTTGGAGGCCTTCAACCCCGTGACGCTGGAGGACATCTTCGGCTCCGTGTATCCCGCCGGCGTGCTTCAGGACCCCGTGTCCATCACCTTCGTCATGGGCATGAACAAGGTGAGCCAGGGCGCCATCAGCTACACCCAGAAGAACCTGGACTACATGATCAGCCTGCTGCCCAAGGGCACCAACTTCACCACCATGGCCATCGGCGCCAACCAGCTCCCCGGCGTGACCTACGGCATGCTCAAGGGCGGCAACGTCCGCGTGGGCATGGAGGACAACATCTA
>CALWYC010000106.1 GCA_944385655.1 uncultured Intestinimonas sp.
GTAGAGGATGTCCATGGCGTCGATGATCATGGCCGAGTCGGTGGCGTTCTTGCCGGTGGTGTAGCTGTACTGCTGGATGGGGGTGATGGCGTTCTCCAGGAGGATGGGCTTCCAGGAGGCCATGTTGGGGGTGGTCCAGTCCCCGTAGATCCGCTTGACCGTGGGGGTGCCGTAGACGGCGATCTCGGCCATCACGTCCCGCATGGCGGTCCGGGAGGCGTTGTCGGCGTCGATGAGCACCGCCAGGCGCAGGCTCTGGTCGTTCTGCTGGGGCATATGGTCTCTCCTTCCGCCGTGCTCAGCCGTCGCTGAGCACGAAGTGGTAGAACCGGAGCATCTCGTACCAGTCGTCGGTGGAGAAGCGCACGATCTTGCCCTCCTCCAGCGTGGCACCGGGGTAGAAGCTCTTGGAGTAGGCCAGCTTGTGCTCCCGGAACCGGATCTGGCTGTCAAAGTGGTCGGGCATGGGCACCTTGCACTTGTGGGCCTTCTCCACCGCCGCCTTGGCGCCGGCGCGGATGCGCTCCACGGCCAGGTCGGGGTGGATGGACAGCACGCCGCCGCCCACGCCCTTGTTCACCGGCACGGTGACCATCTCGGGGATGAGCTCCCTGGCAAAGGCGCACAGCGCCTCGTCCCCGGAGAGGAAGGACACGGGGACGCCGTAATACCCGGCGGTGTAGGTATTGATGAGGAACTCGCTGGCCAGGACGCCGTTGAGGAGGACGTACTCGTTGCGCAGGTTCATGGTGTGGGAGAGGGGGTTGCCGGGGCAGGAGGCCCAGGCGTGGTAGCCGGTGAAGAGGACGGCCCCGAAGTCGTCGGTGTCCAGGCCGGACATCATGGAGAGGAGGTCCCCGGTCCAGCCCCGGAGGATGCGCACCTCCTCGGGGAGGGCGGTGACGTCGATGTTCCGGGCGGAGTCGTGGGCGTCCTTGAGGAGGATGCCGGAGGCGCCGCCCTCCAGGGCGCCCTTGCAGGCCGCCTTGACCTCCCGGGTCATCTGCTTCTGAAAGGGCTCGTAGTCCTTGGGGGTGGAGCGCTCGGTCTCCGACCAGTCGGTGATGCCGCAGGTGCCCTCGATATCAGCACTGAGAAATACATTCATGGGAAACATTCCTTTCTGTTTCAGTCTGCCGCCAGGAAAAAAGGACGCCGGAGCGTCCTTCTTTCCTGGCGGGGCGGCCAACGGCCGCCCCGTGACATTTGGATCAGGTGTCGTCCTCGATGAGGCCGTAGCCGCCGTCGTTGCGCCGGTACACCACGGAGAAGGCGCCGTCGGCGTCGGCGTTCTTGAAGGCGAAGAAGGTGTGGTCCACCAGGTTCATCTGGAGGACGGCCTCGTCCACCGTCATGAGCTTGATGGGGAAGCGCTTGGTGCGGACGATCTTGAACTCGGCCTCCTCCTCCTCGGGGGCGAAGTCGGAGACCTCGGCCACGTCCACCGTCCGCTCGAAGGCGTCGGTGCGCAGGCGCTTTTCCAGCCGGGCCTTGTTCTTGCGGATCTGCCGCTCCATGTAGGAGACGCAGGCGTCGATGGAGGCCCGCATGTCGGAGGTGCTCTCGGAGGCGCGGAGGATCATGCTGCCGGAGCGGACCGTGATCTCGCAGACGTTCCGGCCCTTTTCAACACTAAAGACGACGGAGGCCTCCCCTTCATTTCTGAAGTAGCGGTCCATCTTTCCCACCTTTTTCTCGGCGTAGGCGTGGACGGACGCGGGCAGAGTGACCTTCTTGTCGGTAAATACGAACTTCATGCGATTCAGCTCCTTCTTTCGCCCCGGAGGGCTGTGCTCGTCAGATCGTGGAACTTCCCGTTTCTGACATCTCTATTATAACAGCCCTCCGCAAAAAAGTCACTCATAATTTATGAATTTTTCACAAAGCCCCGGGGAGGTACATTGCCATTTTGTCCAATGGCCCCTCACTTCACCCGGACGCCGCCGATGAAGACGGCGGTCACCCGGCCCAGCCAGTCCAGGGGGTGGCGGTCGGTGACCACCACGTCGGCGTCCTTCCCCGGGGTGAGGGAGCCCACCCGGTGCTCCACCCCGGCCAGTTTTGCGCCGTTCAAGGTGATGGCCCTCAGGGCCTCCTCCGGGTCCAGGCCGCCCCGCACGGCCATGGCGGCGCACAGGGGGAGGTACTGGATGGGGGTGACCGGGTGGTCGGTGCAGATGGCGATCTCCACCCCCGCCGCCGCCAGCCGGGCGGGGTTTTCGATGGTGCTGTTGGCCAGCTCAGGCTTGCTCCGGTCGGTGAGGATGGGCCCGGTGATGACGGGGATGTGGGCCCCGGCCAGCAGCTCCGGGAGGAGGTGGCCCTCGGTGCCGTGGACCACCACCAGCTTCAGCCCGAACTCCCGGGCCAGCCGTACCGCCGTGGCGATGTCGTCGGCCCGGTGGGCGTGGATGTGGACGGGCAGCTCCCCCCGCAGGGCGGGGAGGAGGGCCTCCAGCTTGGGGTCGAAGTCGGGCGGATCCGTGTCCTCCTCGGCGTCGGCCTTGTTCTGCTTGTCCATGTACTCCAGGGCCTCGGAGAACTGGGCACGGATGAGGGCGGCGGTGCCCATGCGGGTCATGGGGGTCTCCTTCCGCTCGTGGTAGACCGACTTGGGGTTCTCCCCCAGGGCCAGCTTCAGGGAGGCCGGCTCCCGCACCACCATCTCCTCCGCCCAGCGGCCCACCGTCTTCACCGCCAGGCCCTGGCCGTTGATGGGGTTGCCGCTGCCCGGGCCGGTGAGCACCGTGGTCACCCCCGCCTCCCGGGCCTCCCGGAAGCACCGGTCCAGGGGATTGAGGCCGTCCAGAGCCCGGAGGTGGGGGGTACAGGGGTCGGTGGACTCGTTGTCGTCCTCCGCCTCAAAGCCCAGACCGTCTCCGCACATCCCCAGGTGGCAGTGGGCGTCCACGAAGCCGGGGAGGATATGTCCCCCCGCCGCGTCCAGCACCGGGCCGTTCCAGTCCCCGGGGCACTCCTCCATGGGACCCACCGCCTTGATCTTCTCCCCCTCCAGCAGCACATAGCCGCTGGGGATCACCGGAGCGTCCATGGGGTGGACCACACCGTTTTGAATGAGCATGCTCTTTCCATCCTTTTCTCTGTATTTACGGAAAACAGGGCGCGGTCGTAAGACCGCGTTAAAATGCCGTTACTTTCCCGGCCCGAGCCGGAAAAGTCCTCGCTCCGCTCGCTGCGTCCACGGTGTGGACGCGGGGCGTTCGATCCCACGCGAGGCGGGCTGCCGCCCCCTCGCGCTCCCCCGCCGGACCTTCCGGCTGTCCATCGCCATGGTGGGCGTGCCGACACAGCAAACAGGGCGCGGTCGTAAGACCGCGTTAAAATGCCGTTACTTTCCCGGCCCGGGCCGGGAAAGTCCTCGCTCCGCTCGCCGCGTCCACGGTGTGGACGCGGGGCGTTCGATCCCACGCGAGGCGGGCTGCCGCCCCCTCGCGCTCCCCCGCCGGACCTTCCGGCTGTCCATCGCCATGGTGGGCGTGCCGACACAGCAAACAGGGCGCGGTCGTAAGACCGCGCCCTGTCAGATCTCCATGGCAAACTGCCCTCCGCGGTGGGGTCGCCTTACCGGCGGCCGCCGCCCCGGCGGCTACTGCGCTTTTCGGTATACTTCATCTCGGAGAGCTTGCTGTCCGAGGCCTGCATGAAGTGCTTGAGCCGCTCCTCAAAGGTCTCGGGCTCGCTGGGCTGCCGGGGGCCGCTGAAGGGACGGCCGCCGCCCTGCCGGGGGCCGCCGAAGCCGCCGCTGCGGGGGGCGCCGCCCTGCCGGGGAGCACCCGGTCCGCCGGTCCGCTGGGGCCGGGGCGGGGGATCCATGGCCTTTTTGATGGACAGATTGATGCGGTTGTTGTCATCGATGCCGATGACCTTGACCTTGACCTCCTGTCCCTCCGTGAGATGATCCTTTACGTCATTCACGTAAGTATAGGCGATCTCGGAGATATGCACCAGACCCGACCGGCCGCCGGGCAGCGACACGAAGGCGCCGAACTTCGTGATGCCAGTCACTTTTCCTTCTACAATAGAACCTACACCAAACTCCATACTACTTCCATGATCCTCCTTGAAATTTCACCCGGTCTCTCTTTGCCGGACGGCCCGTCAGTTGGTGATGACGATGACCTTCTCCCCCGGCACCACCAGGCCCAGCTTATCCCTGGCGATGTCGGCGATCCGGTCGGGATCGTCGGGATTGGCCACGTCCTCGGCCAGGTCGGCGTTGACCTGGGTCTGCTCGGCCACCTGACGGCTCAGGGCATCCCGCTCGGCCTGGGTCTCGCGGATGCGGCCCTGGAGGTCCAGAAGGGAGGTGGCCAGATAGATGAGCAAAGCCAGGATCACCAGCTTGGTGAGCAGTCCGGCTTTCTTGGTCTTCGGCATGGTCTCTCCCCTCCCATCTCCCGTCACTGGAACGGGCCAGGTCGTCCATCTCTCCGGGTATCAGATTAAGTTTATACCATTCCCGCCGATAATGGAAGTATTTTTTTACGATTTTCTGAATTTTTTTCCCCAGGCGGCGGAGCCGGTCCGCCGGGAGGAGGAGGAGCCGGAGCAGGAGGGCCGCTCCATCGGCCGCCAGGCCCAGGAGGAGGCGGACCGGCGGGCTCAGGAGGAGGAAGTAGAGCACGGCCCCCAGCGCCAGGGCCGCCCCCATGTAGATGCGCACCACGCCCCCGCCCACGGCGGTGGCGTAGACGAAGAGCCCGGCGGTGGTCAGGACCCAGAAGCCCAGGTCCAGCAGGCCGCCCAGCAGGGGCAGCCGGAGCCGCCGCCGGAAGACCCGGAGCACGTCGTACACCAGGCCCAGACCGCCCCCCAGGGCCGCCGCCCCCAGGAAGGTGCGGACCTGGTCGGCCAGGTCGATGCCCACGGCCTTACCGGAACAGCCGGGCCAGGAAGCCCCCGCGGACCCCGCCGTCGTCCTCATAGGTGAGGGAATCCACCATCCCCTCCACCCGCAGGTCGCCCCCATCCAGGCTCAGCTTTTCGATGTGGAGCTCCTCCCCCCGGACCACCAGGGTCCCCTGGGCGGTGCGCATGACGATGGCGTTCTCGTCGAAGCTCTCCACCTCCTCCACTCCGGACACCGAGAGGGAGGCCCTCCCCTCCAGGATCACATGGTGGTCCGCCGCCTCCTGCCGGGGCCTTCTGTCCTCATACTGCATGCCTTTCCCGCCTTTCCCTGTACTTACTCCCACTATATGGGACAGGGTGGCGGGATATGCGCCTCAGCGGCGTGCCAGGGCCCGGCCCAGAGGCCGGGAGAGGGCGGCCACCCCGGCGATCTTCAGGAAATCGCCGGGGAGGAAGATGACCATGCCGCTCCACAGCAGGGCGGGGAGGGCCATGGCCTTGTCCAGGTACACATTGAGGATGAGCCACATATAGGGCAGGCCCACCAGGTACAGCACCCCCAGCCCGGCCAGGGCGGCCAGGGCCACCCGGACCGGCCCGGGCTCCCCACGGGTGAGCATGCCGATGACCCAGGCGGCGGGGATGAGGCCCAGCAGGAAGCCGAAGCTGGGTTGGAACACGTACCCCAGACCACCGCCGCCGGTGAAGATGGGCAGGCCCACCAGGCCCAAAGCCACGTACACCGCCTGGGACACCGCCCCCCACTTGGGCCCCAGCAGCACGCCGGAGAGGGCGGTGGCAAAAAAGAGAAGGGTGATGGGCACCACGCCCACGGGGATCTTGATAAAATTGGCCGTCGCCGTCACCACGGCGAAGAGGGCGGCCAGCACCAGCATCCTGGTCTGATCTCGCATGTCTGTCAGCTCCAATCGTAAACTCTTTTTTGATTCCGGTTTACGATACCACATCCCCGCCGGTTTGTAAACCTTTTTTTCTCTCCGGTTGACCATCCGGCGGCCAGGGGGTATAATGGGCGGGAAAGGAAGTGGGTCCATGCTTCAGGATGAGGTCCTGTCCCTGCTGCGGTCCGAGCCGTCGGTGTACCGCTCCGGGGAGGAGATGAGCCGCCGGCTGGGTGTGAGCCGGGCGGCGGTGTGGAAGGCGGTGGAGGCCCTGCGCCGGGCGGGATATGAGATCGTCTCCGCCCCCAACCGGGGTTACCGGCTCTCGGGCGCCCCCGACGACCTGCGCCCCGGGGAGCTGACCGCCGCCCTCTCCGGCCATCTGGTGGGCCGGGAGGTGGTCTGCCTGGACACGGTGGACTCCACCAACAGTGAGATCAAGCGCCGGGCGGCCAACGGGGCCGCGGAGGGCCTGGCTGTCCTCTCCGACGAGCAGACGGCGGGCCGGGGCCGCCGGGGCAACGCCTTCCAGTCCCTGAAGGGGAAGGGGCTCTTCTGTTCCGTCCTCCTCCGGCCCCAGGTCGCCCTGGACGCCCTGAGTCAGCTCACCGCCTGGACGGCGGTGGCGGTGTGCCGGGCCATCGAGGCCTGCTGCGGCCTCACCTGCGGCATCAAGTGGACCAACGACATCATCCTGGACGGCAAAAAGCTCTGCGGCATCCTCACCGAGCTGGAGTTCGAGGCCGAGAGCGCCGCGGCGGTGGCGGTGGTGGTGGGTGTTGGGGTCAATGTGGGCCAGACCGAGGCCGACTTCGGCCCCGACCTCTCCCCCATCGCCACCTCTCTCACCCAGGCCCTGGGGCGGCCGGTCCGCCGGGCGGAGCTGGCCGTCCATCTCCTCGCCGCCCTGGACGAGATGTACGCCGCCTTCCCCCAGGGGAAAAACGAATATCTGGCCGAATACCGCCGCCGGTGCGTCACCACCGGCCATGAGGTGGCCCTGGTGGGGCCGGGTGGCAGCCGGGAACCCGCCTTCGCCCGGGAGGTGGACGACGACTTCGCCCTGGTGTGCCGCCTGCCCGACGGCTGTACGCGGACGGTGACCGCCGGCGAGGTGTCGGTACGGGGGCTGCTGGGCTATGTCTGAGGAAGGGAGGGCGCACATGAACGCGGGAACACGCCGGGAACGGCTGATGGAGCTGCTGGAGGGGGCGGAGGGGCCGGTGAGCGCCACCGCTTTGGCCCGCACCCTGTCGGTGAGCCGACAGATCATCGTGGGGGACATCGCCCT
>CALWYC010000107.1 GCA_944385655.1 uncultured Intestinimonas sp.
CTGGACGGCCCCGAGTACCTCAACTTCATGAACTTTGAGGCCGCCGGCTCCGCCGTCACCTACGACTCCAACTCCTTCGCCCCCGACTCCGCCTCCACCGCCACCTCCATCGCCACCGGCTACAAGACCTACTCCGGCTCCATCAATGTGGACGAGACCGGCACCGTGGCCTACGAGACCATCGCCGAGCAGCTCCGGGACCAGAAGGACTACAAGATCGGCGTGGTCACTTCGGTCAACCTCAATCACGCCACCCCCGCTGCCTTCTACGCCCACCAGGCCAGCCGCAGCAGCTACTATGAGATCGGCCTGGAGCTCATCGGCTCCGACTTCGACTACTTCGCCGGCGGCGGCCTTCTGAAGCCCACCGGCAGCGACGGCGACCAGGAGAGCCTCTACGACCTGGCCGAGAAGGCCGGTTACACCGTGGCCATGACCGACGCCGAGGCCGAGGCCATCGACACCTCCACCGGCAAGGCCATCGTCATCGGCGAGGACCTGGCCGACGGCGACGCCCTGGCCTATGAGCTGGACCGCACCGACGATATGTGGTCCCTGGCCGACTATGTGGAGAAGGGCGTGGAGGTCCTGGACAACGAGAAGGGCTTCTTCCTGATGTGCGAGGGCGGCAAGATCGACTGGGCCTGCCACGCCAACGACGCCGCCTCCTCCATCCACGACACCAAGGCCATGGCCGACGCCGTGCAGGTGGCCATCGACTTCGCCGCCGAGCACCCCGATGAGACCCTGATCCTGGTCACCGGCGACCACGAGACCGGCGGCCTCACCATCGGCTTCGCCGGCACCGACTACGACACCTACCTGGATCTGCTGGAGAGCCAGAAGATCTCCTACGCCAAGTTTGACAGCGACTATGTGGCCGCCTACAAGGAGAACAAGACCTCCTTCCAGGACGTGCTCAAGGACGTGGAGGCCCTCTTCGGCCTGAAGACCTCCGGTGAGGAGGGCGACAAGCTGGTGCTCACCGACTACGAGCTGGAGCAGCTCCGGGCCGCTTATGAGAAGAGCATCAACGGCACCGCCGCCAGCGCATACGAGCAGGAGGAGTACGTCCTCTACGGCACCTATGAGCCTCTCTCCGTCACCCTCACTCACATCATCAACAACAAGGCCGGCATCTCCTTCACCTCCTACAGCCACACCGGCCTTCCCGTGGCCGTACTGGCCCAGGGCGTGGGCGCCGACACCTTCAACGGCTACTACGACAACACCCAGATCTACGTCAAGCTGGCTTCCCTGCTGGGCGTGACCGCCGCCTGATCCGCTTCCTCCCACATCATTTGAATAGCCGCCCTCCTCCGCCCTTCCCAGGCGGGGGAGGGCGGCACGCATGAAAAGGAGTCCCTGACCATGAAACCATCCCTTTCCCCGGAGACCGTCCGCTACCACGCCCCGGTGCTGGTGTGCCTGGCCGCCATTTTGCTCCTGCTCCTCCTCCCCACCGGCTTTGAGGGCGCCCTGGTCTACCAGGAGGCCGAGCGCTGCTCCGCCCGGGTGCTGTCGGTGGACGACTCCACCATCGTGGACACCGGCCTGGTCCGCTCCGGCGAGCAGCGCTGTGCGCTGGAGCTGCTGGACGGCGCCTTCGCCGGGCAGGTCGTCACAGGCGTCAATATGCTCAACGGCTCCCTGGAGCAGGACAAGCTCTACGCCCCCGGCGACAAGGCCCTGGTGGTGGTGAGCCACGACGGGGACACCATCACCAACGTCACCATGTCCGACCACTACCGCCTGGGCTGGGAGGTCCTTATGGCCGCCGGCTTCGCCCTCTTCCTCATCCTCTTCGCCGGCCCCACCGGCATCCGGGCCATCGCCTCCTTTGCCCTCACCGTGCTCACCCTGTGGAAGGTGCTGGTCCCCCTCTATCTCAAGGGGTGGAACCCCATCTGGGTGGGGCTGGCCATCACCCTGTTCCTCACCGTGCTCATCATCGCCCTGGTCTACGGCTTTGACCGCCGGTGCCTGGCCGCCGTGTCCGGCTCCTTCCTGGGCATCCTGGTCACCTGCGTGCTGGGCGTCCTCTTCACCGACCTATTCCACATCCACGGGGCGGTGATGTCCTACTCCGAAAGCCTCCTCTACTCCGGCTACCAGCACCTGGACCTCACGGAGATCTTCATGGCCTCCATCTTCCTGGGCGCCTCCGGGGCGGTGATGGACCTCTCCGTGGACATCACCTCCGCCGTCCGGGAGGTGTTGGAGAAGCGCCCCGACCTGGACTGGAGGGAGGCCGTCCGCTCCGGCGTCAACGTGGGCCGGGCCGCCATGGGCACCATGACCACCACCCTCCTCTTCGCCTACTCCGGCGGCTACATCGCCCTCCTCATGGTCTTCATGGCCCAGGGCACCCCGGTGGACAACATCCTCAACTACAAATATGTGGCCGCCGAGCTCATCCACACCGTTATCGGCTCCTTCGGTCTGGTCACCGTGGCCCCCTTCACCGCCCTGTGCGCCGGACTCCTCCTCACCCGGAAAAGTCCCATCCACCTGCCCACAGCACATACCATCTCCCGTCAGACCGAGGTCTGAGCGCAAAAAACTGCCGCCCTCCCGGCTCGCTTGCGCCGGAAGGGCGGCAGTTTTCATTCACTTTTTCAGCAGGGCGACGGCCGCCTGGAGCTGGGGGTCGTCCTCCGGCGCCAGGGTGCCGGCGGCCAGAGCGGCGCTCTGCTCCTCGGTGAGGGTGACCTCCTGATCCAGGGTGAGGCCGGTGCCGATGAGGCAGACGCCCTTGCCGGTATAGTACCGGGCGGTGGAAATGTTGATGGCCCCGCCGTAGAGCAGGGGGAAGGTCTGCTGGGAGAAGCCCTTGCCGAAGGTGGGCTCCCCCACGATGACGCCCCGGTCCATCTCCTGGAGCTCCGCGGCGAAGAGCTCCGCCGCCGAATAGGTGCTGCCGTTGACCAGCACCGCCATGGGGAGGTCCACGCAGTCGGCGTCGGAGGTGACCACCCGCTCGGTCCCCGCCTTGGTCTCGCTGCGGAAGATATCCCCCTCGGGCAGCAGGTCATCCAGCAGCGCGGTGAGCTCGTCCACATAGCCGCCGCCGTTGTTGCGCACGTCGAAGACCAGCCGCTCCGCCCCCCGGGCCGTCAGGTCCTCCACCACGGCTATGGTCTCGTCGGCGCAGCGGCTGTTGAAGTTCTTGATGGTGACCAGCCCGGTGCCGTCGGAGAGGAGCTCCCCCTCCGCCGGGTGCTCCTCCACGGTGCCCCGGGTCACGGTCACCTCCCGGCTGCTCCCGTCGGCGGCCTCCACGGTGAGCGTCACCTGGGTCCCCGCCTCCCCCTTGATGAGGTCGGTGGCCGTCTGCTGGTCCTCCCCCGTCAGTGCCGTGCCGTCCACCGCCGTGATCCGCTCCCCGGCGGTCAGGCCGGCCCGGTCCGCCGGGCCGCCCTCCGCCACCGTCTGGATGAGCAGTCCCCCCTCCTCGGGGTAGGTGACGGTGACGCCGATGCCCACATAGGAGTTGCTGCGGCTCTCCTGCTGGGCGGCGTAGCCCTCGGCGTCCATGTAGTAGGACCAGCGGTCCCCCAGGCCCTCGATGAGGGCGTCCATGGCCTGGTCGGTGGCCGCCTCCATATCGTGTTCCCCCACGAATTGGGTGTTGATGAGGACCACGGCTTCCATCATCCCCAGCCCCTCCGGGCCCAGCAGGGCCCAGGCGGCGCCGGCGATCGCCCCCGCTGTGGCCAGCACGGCGATCACCACCGTCACGATGAGCGCCCGGATGGAAAAGCGTTTTTCTCTCATGCAGAGGCCTCCTTCGGAAACGGCAAAGACGGGGCCTCCGCCCCGTCTTTGCGCTGATGCTGTCTCTTTCACGCCCTGCCGCCTCAGCGGTAGACGAACTGGCCCGCCAGGGCGGGATAGTAGTCCAAAGCGTCGGTCCGGGTGCCGTTGACCCGGAACTCCAGGTGGAGGTGGTTGCCGGTGGAGGAGCCGGTGGTGCCCACGTAGCCCAGGACCTGGCCCTGGCTCACCACGTCCCCCTCGGACACCGCCCGGGAGTTCATATGGGCGTAGAGGGTGGAGATGCCGTTGTCGTGCTGGACCACCACATAGTTGCCATAGGAGCTGTTGTAGGTGGAGATGGTCACCACGCCGCCCCGGGCCGACAGGATCTTGGTGCCGCCGGGGGCGGCGATGTCGGTGCCGGTGTGGTTGCCCGGCCGCCCGGTGATGGGGTGGATGCGGGGACCGAAGACCGATGTAATGGTGTAGTAGCCGGGCACCGGCCACTGCCAGCCGGAGCCGGGATCAAAGCTGATCTGGCCGGCGGCGATGAGGGCCTGGAGCTCCTTCTGCTTCTGGACGATCTGGGCGTCGATGCGGTCGGCCTCCGCCTTCAGGGCGGCCTCCGCCTGCTCCAGCTGGCTCTCGTTGGCCTTGATCTCGGCGATGACGGCGTCCACCTCGGCCTGCTTGGCGTTCAGCTCCGCCTTCTGGCCCTCCAGGTCCTCCTTCTGGGCCTGCTGGTCGGCCCGGGAGGCCTCCAGGCTCTCCTGCTGGGAGAGCAGCTCCTTCCGGGTGGCGGCCAGGTCGTCCATGATCTGGTTGTCATAGTCCATGATCTCGCTGACCATAGTGGCCCGGTCCAGCAGGTCGGAGAAGCTGGAGGCGCCGAAGAGGGTGTCCCAGTAGGAGACGGTGCCCATCTCCTCCATGATCCGGACCCGCTTGCAGAAGAGAGCGTACTGCTCCTCCTCCTTGGCCTGGGTCTCAGCCACCTGGGTCTCCTTCTCGGCGATGAGCGCGTCGTACTGAGAGATGGTGGCATTGATGCTGCTGATGCTGGCATTGAGGGCGTTGATCTGCTGCTCCAGGATGCTCTTCTGGGCCAGGGCCTGCTCCTTGTCGTTCTGGATGCTCTCCAGCTGCTCGCCCAGGGCGTCGATCTGGTCGTTGAGGTCGGCCACCTGGGACTTGCCGGCGTCGATCTGGGCCTGGAGCTCCTCCTGGGTGGCGGCGCCCGCCGTCTGGAGCACCATGGTCAGCATGGGCAGCACCATGAGGAGGGCCATGAACAGGGCCAGCAGGGCCACCACCGTCTTGTGCCAGTCCCGCTTGGGCCGCTTGGCCGGAGTCTTCTTGGGGGTATGCTTTGGTTCGGACACGATGTCTCTCCTTTCCCGGGAACGGCGCAGATCACACCTGCAGGAACTTACGGATGGCCAGGAAGCTGCCGCCGGCGCCGATGGCCAGGCCCGCCGCCGCGAAGGCGCCCAGCACCCGGAGGGCCAGGGTCTTGAAGGGTACGATGGCGATGAGCTGCAGCCCGCC
Source organism: uncultured Intestinimonas sp. (assembly GCA_944385655.1). Lineage (GTDB taxonomy): Bacteria > Bacillota > Clostridia > Oscillospirales > Oscillospiraceae > Intestinimonas. Next base: position 5,308 of record CALWYC010000107.1, read on the forward strand.
GTACTCGGCGATGGCGGCCACGATGATGCTGTAGATCCCCCACTGGATGAGGAAGGCCAGCAGGGCGCCGATGAAGCCCAGGATCATGCCCTCAAAGATAAAGGGCCAGCGGACGAACCAGTTGGTGGCGCCGCACATCTTCATGATGGCGATCTCCTCCCGGCGGTGGAAGGTGGCCAGCTTGATGGTGTTGGCGATGATGAAGAGGGAGATGACCAGCAGCATGAGGATGAGGATCCAGGCCACCGCCCCGGCCACGTTGCGGACGGTGACGAAGCCCTGGGCGATGTCCAGGGCGGCCTGGGTGCCGTCGATGCCGGACACGCCCTCCACCGCCGCCACCGTCTCGGCCAGGTCCTCGATGTCCACCACATGGATCTGATAGCGGTGGCGGAGCACCTCGGCGGGCAGGTCGAAGAGCTCCTCGTACTCGCTGTCCACATACCGCTGCTTGTAGTTCTCCAGGGCCTGCGCCGCCGTGACGAAGGTGGCGGAGTCCACGTTGGCCACCGCCTCCAGCTTGGTCTGGAGGGCCCGGGCCTGCTCCTCGGTGAGGCTCTCGTCCACGTAGGCGGTGAACTCGTTCTCGGCCTCCAGGTCCCCCAGGGTGTTGTCCAGGTTGATGGCCACCAGGGAGAAGGAGCCCATGATGATGAGGCAGGCCACGATCATACACACGGCGGCAAAGGACATGAGGCCGTGGGTGAAGATGCTGTGGAAGCCCTCTTTGATGTGATAACCCATATTATACTGACCCATTGTTGTAATACCCACCCATTCCGTCGCTGATGATCCGGCCGCTCTCGATGGCCACCACCCGCTTGGAGAAGCGGTTGACCAGCTCCTTCTCATGGGTCACCACCATGACGGTGGTGCCCAGCTCGTTGATCTTCTCCAGGAGCATCATGATCTCCAGGGAGCGCTGGGGGTCCAGGTTGCCGGTGGGCTCGTCGGCCACGATGACCTGGGGATTGTTCACCAGGGCCCGGGCGATGGCCACACGCTGCTGCTCGCCGCCGGAGAGCTCCGTGGGGAGCCGGTCCCCCTTGTGGTCCAGGCCCACCAGCTGCAGCACATAGGGCACCCGCTTCCGGATCTCCCGGGGAGAGGCCCCCACCACCCGCATGACAAAGGTCAGGTTCTCCTCCACCGTCTTCTTCTCAATGAGGCGGAAGTCCTGGAAGATAACCCCCAGGGTCCGGCGCATGTAGGGGATCTGCCGGGGACGGATGTTGTTGAGGTTGTAGCCGTTGACCATGAGGCGGCCGCCGGAGCAGGTCACCTCGCCGGTGATGAGCTTGAGGATGGTGGACTTCCCCGACCCGGAGGGGCCCACCAGGAAGACGAACTCGCCGTCCTCGATCTTCATGGAGACACCCTTCAGCGCCCGGGTGCCGTTGTCATAGGTCTTTTGCACATCGATGAGCCGAATCATATACGCATTCCTCTCAGACAGGACACAAAGACAGCGGCGGGGTCAGGTCCCCCGCCCTACCATACAATGCGCGAGTGGACTCGGTAGGACGGGGGCGCCGCCCCCGCCGCAGGTCATGTTCGATTTTTAGGATTCGATGCCCCGGGACACCAGATACTTCTTGACCATCAGGGCCACCTTGAAGGTGATGGCGTCGTCGAACTCCCGCAGGTCCAGGCCGGTGAGCTTCTTGATCTTCTCCAGGCGGTACACCAGGGTGTTCCGGTGGACGAAGAGCTTCCGGGCGGTCTCGGACACGTTCAGGTTGTTCTCAAAGAACTT
>CALWYC010000108.1 GCA_944385655.1 uncultured Intestinimonas sp.
AGGTCCTCCGGGTTATCCTGGTACATGCCGATCTCCTCCAGGATGACCCCCCGCTCGGTGTCCACGTCGGCCTGGTCGAATTTGGAGGCAAAGACCATGTCGCACAGGAGGTCCAGGGCCCGGGGCAGGTGCTCGTCCAGGCACCGGGCGTAAAAGCAGGTGCACTCCTTGGTGGTGTAGGCGTTGACCTGGCCGCCGATGGCGTCCATCTCCTGGGCCAGCTCCCGGGCGGAGCGGCGGCCGGTGCCCTTGAAGACCATGTGCTCGATGAAGTGGGCGGCGCCGCTCTCCCCCGCCTTCTCGTGGCGGGAGCCGGTGGCCACCCACAGCCCCAGGGAGGCCGAGCGGACGCCGGGGACGGTCTCGGTGGCGATGCGTGCCCCGTTGGGCAGGGTCTCGATTTGGTAGTGTTCTTCCATGAAAGCTGTTCTCCCCTGTGGATTTGCGCGCCTCAGCCGTCCCGGCGGATGGTGGTGCCCATGGTCTGGCCGGAGACGGCGTCCAGGAGCATGACGTGGTCGATGCGCCCGTCCAGGACCACCACCTGGGCCACCCCGTTGTCCAGGGCCCGGATGCAGCTTCTCAGCTTGGGCACCATGCCGCCCTGGATGAGGCCGCTGTCCAGCAGCTCCCGGGCCTCGGAGGCGGTGAGGGAGGGGATGGCGGTCTTGGCGTTGCGGCTGTCCATGAGGATGCCGTCCACGTCGGTGAGGAAGACCAGCTTGTCCGCCTTCAGGGCCTCGGCCACGGCGCAGGCGGCGTCGTCGGCGTTGCAGTTATAGCTTTCCCCGTTTTCTCCCGCGCAAACCGGGGAGATGACGGGAACATAGCCGCCGGAGAGGAGCAGGCGGATGAGGTCGCCGTCGGCGGCGGTGATGTCGCCCACGTGGCCCAGCTCGGGGTCCTTCTGCCGGGCGGTGAGGATGGCGCCGTCCTTGCCGGAGACACCGGCGGCCTTCACGCCCAGGCCCCGGAGGGCCATGACCACCTGCTTGTTCATCTGCCCGGTGAGGACCATCTCGGCCACCGCCATGGCGGTGTCGTCGGTGACCCGGTAGCCGTCCCGGAACCGGGGGGTCTCCCCCAGCTTTTCCAGCCAGCCGGAGATGGTCTTGCCGCCACCGTGGACCAGCACCACCTTGACCCCGGCCATCTGGAGGGCGGCCACGTCCCGGAGGATGGAATCCACCGCCCCGTTCTCCCCCAGGGCGGAGCCGCCGTACTTCAGCACCACCGTCTTCCCGGCGCTCCGGGCCAGCCGGGGCAGGGTGTCCAGCAGGCCCAGCACCTTCTCCATGCCGTCCAGGTGGTGCTCCACGTCGTACTCGTGGAGCCACTGCTTGGCGTAGTCCACGTCGGAGATGCAGTCGATATAGGCGGTGCCCCGCTTCTGCCGGGTCTCCGCCCCCTTGCCGGTGATGAGGATGACGGTGGGGGTCTGGGCCTCCATCACCGCCATGCGGATGGCCTCGCCCCGGTCGGGCTCGATGGAGTAGTCGCACTTGCCCTCGATGTGGGCGGCCATTTCCCGGGAGATGTCCAGCACGTCCTCCTCGCCGGGGTCCTCCTCGGTGATGATGATCTTGTCGGCGTATTTGGCGGAGATCTCCGAGAGGTCCTTCCGCCGGTCCAGGGCCTTCTTGCCCGGGCAGCCGAAGACGATGACCACCCGCTGGCCCGGGTACTCCTCCTTCACGGAGAGGAAGAGCTTTTCAAAGCTCAGGCGGTTGTGGGCGTAGTCCACGATGGCGGTGATGTGGCCGTCGGCGTTCTGGTAGACCTCCATGCGGCCGGGCACCCGGGCCTTCATGAGGCCCAGGTAGATGTGCTGCTCGGGGATGCCCAGGCCCTCGCACACGGCGATGGCGGCCAGGGCGTTCTGGACGTTGAAGAGGCCGGGCATGGTGAGCCGGAACTCCCGGCTGAACCGGGGGGTCCGCACCCGGAAGAGGATGTCCCGGCCCTGCTTGCGCACGTCGCTTGCATAGACCGTGGCGGCGGGGTCGGTCTCGGAGAAGGTGATGAGCCGCCCGCCGGCCTCCCCGGCGGCGTTGAGCACGTCCTCCACCCGCTCGGTGTCCAGGTTGACCACGGCCAGGGGGGCGTGGCGGAAGATCTTCAGCTTGGAGGCGAAGTAGTCCTCAAAGTCGGGGTGCTCGATGGGGGAAATGTGGTCGTAGCCGATGTTGAGAAAGACGGCGGCGGAGAGGGCCACGCCGTCCATGCGGTCGTACTTCAGGGCCTGGGAGGAGACCTCCATGGTGAGGTACTCCACGCCGGTGCCGGCGGCATTGGCGAAGTGGCGCTGGAGGTCCAGGGGCTCCGGGGTGGTGAGGTGGGACTCGAACCGCTCCACGCCGTCGTAGGTGTCGATGGAGGAGATGACGCCGCTCTCCGGCCTCTTTCGGGCGGAGAGGTACTCGTCAAAGATATACTTGAGGTAATATGTGGTGGAGCTTTTCCCCTTTGTACCGGTGATACCCACCACGTGGAGCTTGGCGCTGGGGTGGTCGTAGTAGAAGTCGGCCAGGAGGGCCATGGCCCGGCGCACGTCGGTCACCTGGAGGCAGGGGGCGTCCCCGGCCTCGGGCCAGGGGTGGTCGGAGAGGTAGACGAAGGCCCCCTTTTGGAGGGCGTCGGAGAGGTACTGGCCCTTGAAGTGGGCCCCCTTGACGATGAAGAGGGTCCCCGGCCGGACGTTCTGGGAGTCGCAGGAGACCAGCGCCACGGGGGTGGAGAGGAGGGCGGGCGGGAGGGCCTGTCCGCCGGTGAGGAGCCCCTCCCTCTGGAGGAGCTGCCAGTAGTCGCCCAGGGGGCGGATGGGAAGATCCATATGTGTCACCTCGTGAAAGATTATCGCAGGAGGGTGTTTTCCGTGGTCACGGTCTCCATGCCGCTGCCGGCGGAGAAGTAGTACTCTAAAATCTCGGCGGCGATGTTGGCCAGGGTGGAGCCGGAGCCGCCCTTTTCCACCACGATGGCCAGGGCGATCTCGGGGTTTTCATAGGGGGCGAAGGCCACAAAGAGGGCGTTGGACTCGGTGGCGCTGCTCACCTGGGCGGAGCCGGTCTTGGCGGCCACCTGGACGCCCAGGTCCTTGAAGTAGGTCTTGGCGGAGCCCTCGGTGGTCACCCGGAGCATGCCCTCGGTGACGGCGGCCAGGTTTTCCGGCTCGATGTCCAGCTGATTGAGGACCTGGGGCTCGTACCGCTCCACCACCTGGGAGAAGTCGCTGGACTTGACCTCCTTGAGGAGGTGGGCGGAATAGTGGGTGCCGCCGTTGGCCAGGGTGGCCACGTAGTTGGCCAGCTGGAGGGGGGTGAAGCGGCTGTTGCCCTGGCCGATGGCGGCGGGGAGGGTGTTGCCCTCGTACCAGGTCTGGCCCTGGCTCTCGGTGTACTCGGGGCCGTCCATCCAGCCGGTGGCCTCGGAGAGCTCGATGCCGGTGGGCTGCCCCAGGCCGAACATGGCGGTGTACTGCTCCAGCAGGCTGATGCCCAGCCGCCGGCCCACGTCGAAGAAGAAGACGTTGCAGGAGTCCTTGATGGCGCCGGAGACGTCCTCCAGCCCGTGGGTGCGCAGGCCGCCGCTGTCGCGGTAGATCCAGCACTGGGGCCGGTAGTCGTCGTAGTAGAGGTAGCGGCCGGTGTCCCGGATCTCGGTATCCGGCTCGATGATGCCCTCCTCCAGGCCGCCGATGGCGGTGACCATCTTGAAGGTGGAGCCGGGGGGGTAGACCTCCCGGATGGCCCGGTTCTTCAGGGGCTCCAGGGGGTCGGCCAGGAGGTCATTGTAGTTTTGGGTGTAGGTGGTGAGGTCGAAGGTGGGGTAGGAGGCCATGGCCAGCACCCCGCCGTCCCGGACGTCGATGACCACGGCGGCGGCGCCCTGGGTGTCCTCCGATTTGAGGCCCCCGATGCCGGTGGCCAGGGCCCGCTCCACCGCCTCCTGGAGCTTGATGTCCAGGGTGAGGATCGCATTGTCGCCGGGGTCGGGGGCCAGCACCTCGCCGGTGGTCTGGTCCACCACCCAGTTGTCATCCCCGCTGACCACCTTGCCCTGGTCGTTGGTCTCAATGTTCCGCTTGCCGGGGGTGCCGTGGAGGTAGGACTCGAAGGCCAGCTCCACCCCCTCCTTGCCCACGATGGCGTTGTAGGCGTAGCCCAGCTCCTGATAGACGCTCCACTCATCGGAGTAGATCGGCCCCACCCGGCCCAGCAGGTGGGCGGCGTAGGCGGTCTTGTACTCCCGGGCGGTGGTGACGTCGATGTTGACGCCGGGCAGGTCGGCCTCCTTCACCTTGACGATGAAGGAGATCTCCACGTCCTGGGCGAAGACATAGGCGTTGTAGGTGACCTCCCGGGAGCGGAGGGAGAGCTCGTACCGCACCCCCACCAGGGCCCGGAGCTCGCTGTCGGGCAGGAGGGGGTCGATTTGGTAGTACTCCGCCAGGGCCTCCAGGAAGGCGGCGGCGCTGGGGCTGCTGTAGCTCTCCCCCGCCTGGGCGGCGGAACGGATGGCATCGGCCTCGGTCCGGTCGGGCAGGCCAGACGTCTTTTTGATGCTCTCCGCCAGGGCGTAGAGGTTGCTGACGGCGCTGGAGGAGGCGGTATCGAAGGTAAAGACGAAGGGGGCGTCCTCCGAAATGGGGAGGGTGTCGGCCCAGGAGACCTCCTCGGTCCGGCAGATGTCCAGGAGCCTGCCCAGGGTGCCGTTCACGTCCTCCATGAAGGAGGTGTCCAGGCTCACGTTGTAGCTCTCCCGGTTGGTGACCAGCACCCGGCCGTAGCGGTCCAGAATGTCGCCCCGGGAGGCCTCCACCGTCTCGGTCTTGGCGATCTTCCGCCGGGACTGGGCCAGGTAGTCGGCGCCGTGGACGTACTGGAGGTCGTAGAGGACCCAGACGAAGAGGAGAAGGATGAGGAAAAGCACGCCCGCGATGCCGCGGACCCGCCAGTGGAATTGCTTGCCGTCCATGGGGGCTCCTTTCTTGGGTTGGGTGGGGGATGGGGTCAGAGGCGGAGGACCTTGACGATGCGCCGGCGGACCCAGGCGAACCAGGGGTAGAGGAGGCACAGGGCGCACAGGGACCAGAGGAGCTCTGGCACGGCCACCCGCAGCAGGGCGTAGAGGTCGGCCAGACCGGTGAAGAGGCCGGCGACCACCTGGCAGAGGGCCAGCAGGGCCAGACCGGCGGCGGAGCAGAGGAGGCAGCCGCCGAAGTTCCGGCGCAGCACGTACTGGGCGGCGGCGCCGGCGGCCCAGCCGATGAGGCACAGCCCCAGGGTCATGCCGCCCCAGGCGCCGTAGTAGACGGCGTCGCAGAGGACGCCCACCCCCAGTCCGAAGCCGGCGCCCCCCACCGCCCCCTCCAGCACCGCCACGGTGACGGCGGCCACGGGCAGCAGCCGGGGGCTCACCCCCAGGACCAGGAAGCGGTTGAGGACATATTGGTCCAGCCACCACACCGGCAGCAGGGCCAGGGCGTAAAAGAGCCATTTCAAGAGAAAATCCTGTCGGGTCAAAGGGGGCCTCCTTGTGCTCCGGTCATTCCACGATGTCGAAGTCCTTGATGATAAAGACCTGGACCAGGCTGTCCAGATCGGCGGCGGGGGCGATGACGGCGTACCGGGAGATGCCGGAGGCGTCGGTGTGGATGGACTCGATGGAGCCCACCACCAGGTCGGAGGGGTAGTTGCCCCCCATGCTGGAGGTGAGCACCAGGTCGCCGGTGATGAGCTCGGTGTTCTCGGGCAGGTAGGTGAGCTTCAGCTTGCCCTCGGCCATGAGGGCGAAGTCGCCCTCCAGGATGGCGATGGACTCGGTGCGGGAGAGGAAGGCGCCCATCTCCAGGTTGGCGTCCACCACCGTGAGCATGGTGGACCAGTTGGTCCCCACCGTGTCGATGATGCCCACCAGGTTCCAGGCCGAGTCCACCACGCAGTCCCCGGCGGCCACCCCCTGGTCGCTCCCCTTGCTCAACGTGAGGGTGGAGGACCAGTTGGTGCTGCTCCGGGCGGTCACCGTGGCCGACTCCAGGTCAAAACTCCGGTTCTTGGGCCGCAGCTCCAGCAGCTCCCGGAGCCGCTCGTTCTCCTTGCTGTCGGCCTCGCCCTCCCGGGCGGCGGCCTCCAGCTCGGCGATCTCGGCCTTGAGCCGGTCGTTCTCCGCCTGGAGCTCGTCGTACCGGAAGGAGTAGTTGTAGACCCCCTCCACCCAGCCGGCCAGGGCGGAGATGCCGTCCCGGACGGGGGTGGTCACCACCCCCAGCACGTTGCCCAGGGGGCTGGGCACCCCCTGGAGGGCATAGCTCCCCACCGCCGTCAGGGTGGCCAGGAGCAGGGCGATGACCAGGATGATGGGGCCGTTGCTGCGGAAAAAGTCTTTCAAGGCGTTCCCTCCCAGGGGGCGGTCAGGGGGTCCAGGCCGAAGCGGGCGAGCATCCGCCCCAGGCGGCACAGGGGCAGGCCCATGACGTTGAAGTAGTCCCCCTCCAGCCGCTCCACCAGCAGGGCGCCCAGGCCCTGGATGCCGTAGGCCCCCGCCTTGTCCATGGGCTCGCCGCTTTGGACATAGGCCTCGATCTCGGCGGCGGTGAGGGGACGGAAGGTGACGGCGGTGACCTCATGCTCGGTGAGGATGTCCTCTCCCCGGGCCAGGGTGACGCCGGTGTAGACCTGGTGGGTGCGGCCGGAGAGGGCGGTGAGCATGCTCACGGCCTCCTCTCTGCTGTGGGGCTTGCCCAGGATGGCACCGTCCAGGGCCACCACCGTGTCGGCGGAGAGGATGAGGTCCCCCTCCCCCGCCTGGGCCCGGGCCGCCTCCCCCTTCCGCCGGGAGAGGAGCTCCACCGCCGCGCCGGGGTCGATGCCGTCGGGCAGGGACTCGTCGGCGTCGGTGGGCCGGACCGCGAAGCCCCGGACGCCGATCTGTTCCAGAAGCTGACGCCGCCGGGGGGACCCGGAGGCCAGAATGAATTCCATAGGGATGCGCTCCTTTCCGTGTGTGAGGACGGTGCCGTGGGCGCGGCTGGGAAGCCGCGCCCC
>CALWYC010000109.1 GCA_944385655.1 uncultured Intestinimonas sp.
ATCAGCTCCCTCTACCACGCCGAGACCACCACGGGGGTCCGGGGCAACTGCTACCTGGGGCTCCGGGACTTCGTGGCACGCTACGGAGGATAGAGCATACAAAAGGCTCCGCCGTCGGCGGAGCCTTTTTGACGTTCTTACAGCGGGGTGATGTCCCGGACGGTGAGGGTATCGCCGGAGACGGAGAAGCGGACGTTGTGTCCGGCGAAGTCCATGCCGTAGACCCGGTCGGGGTCGTGCTGGTAGGAGGGCCGGGGGTCCCGGGCGAGGACCTCCAGCAGGCCCCGGGCCTTGTCCGCCGGCAGCCGCTCCAGCAGGGCCGGGGGGCAGTCCACCGCCAGGGCTCCGCCGCCGTTGGGGGCGAAGCCCCCCAGGGCCTCGGGGTGGGCGTCGGCGTAGGGGAGGTAGGGCTTGATGTCCAGGATGGGGGTGCCGTCCATGAGGTCGGCCCCCGAGACGATGAGCTGGGGGCCCTCCGGGGTGTGGAGGCGGATCTCCTCCAGCTTCACGGCGGAGAGGCCGATGGGGTTGGGCCGGAAGGGGGAGCGGGTGGCGAAGACCCCCATGCGCTCGTTGCCCCCCAGACGGGGCGGGCGGACGGTGGGGGACCAGCCGGCGCCCACCGACCGGGAGAAGACCCACAAAAGCCACAGGTGGGAAAAGCCCTCCAGGCCCCGCAGGGCGTCGGGATTGCGGTATTCCGGGGCGAAGACCACGGCGGAGCGGAGGGCGGGGGCCAGGCCGCTCTGCCGGGGGATGCCGAACTTGGTGGGGAAGTCGCTGCGGATGTGGGCCACCGGGGCCAGGGTGAGGGCGTCAGACACGGGGGGACATCTCCTTTTGGGTGTTCTGAAGGAAGGGGAGCAGCTCCTCCTCGGGCATGGGCCGGGCCAGGTAATAGCCCTGGAGCCAGTCCACGCCGCACGCGGTCAGGGCGTCGGCCTGGGCCTGGGACTCCACCCCCTCGGCCACCACCTGGATGTCCAGCTCGTGGAAGAGGGAGATGAGGCCGTGGACCAGCCGGCAGCTCTGGGGATTGTCGGGATAGGTGGTCAGCAGGCTGTGGTCCAGCTTGACGCACTGGAAGGGCATGTCCAGGGCGCAGGACAGGTTGGACCAGCCGGTGCCAAAGTCGTCCAGGTAGAAGTAGATGCCCAGGTCGGAGAGCTGGGCCATCACCGACGCGGTGCGTTCCACGTCCTGGACGGCCACCCGCTCGGTGATCTCGATCTTCAGCCGGTCGGGGGAGAGGCCGTAGTGCTCCAGGCAGCGGCGGAGCCGGGGGATCAGGTCGGGGTCCAGGAACTGCTGCATGGACAGATTGATGGATACGCTCTCCAGGCCGGGGAGGGCGCCGCTGCTGAGGAGGCGGCAGACCTCCTCCACCACCAGCCAGCTCAGCTCGTCGATGAGGCCGGACTCCTCGGCCAGGGGGATGAACTCGGAGGGGGGGACAGGCTCGCCCGCCGGGGTGGACAGGCGGAGCAGGGCCTCGGCGGAGGTGAAGGCGCGGTTGGCGGCGTCCCACACCGGCTGGTACCACACCCGAAAGCGGTGCTCCCGCAGGGACTGGCGCATGAGGGCAACCAGCTCCTTCCGCCGCTGGAACAGCCGTGCGGCCTGGGCCTGGAAGCGCACCGGCTCCCCGCCGCCCTTTCGGGCCAGGTCCAGGCTGTACTCCAGGAATTCCAGCACCTGCCCCATGGTCCAATCCGCCCTGTCGCACAGCAGGTCGGCCAGGCGCACGGAGAGGACGGCCTGGGCCGCTCCCAGGGACCAGGGCCGGCCAAAGCAGTCCTGAAGGACCTGAAGCCGGGCGCTGCCGCCGTCGTCGGGATAGGGGAGGAGAAGGGCGAATTCCACATTGCCCACCCGGAAGACCCGGCCCTGGGGGAAGTACTTCTCCAGCTGCAGGGCGGTCTCGTAGAGGAAGGCGTCCCCCATCTGGTGGCCGAAGCGGCGGTTGATGTCGGCAAACTGCTGGAGGCCCAGCAGGATGACGTGGAACCGCTGCCGGCTGGCCAGGCGGAGGGTGAGCTCATTGCAGAAGCTGTTGCGGTTGCCCACGCCGGTGAGGCTGTCCAGCTCCACCCGTCGGCTCTGGAAGCTGATGTAGAGGATGAGGTCGGCCATGGTGACGATGGCGCCGTTGAGGAGGATCTCGGGGTAGAGCCATTGGAAGACCATGAGCAGCACCACCAGCGGGGGGAGGGTGCGCATAACGTGGACCATGCTCCGGCTGACGCTCCGGCGGTTGCGGAGGTAGCACACCACCAGGGCCAGGAGCTCCACGGTGAGGAAGCCATAGCCCAGGGAGTTGAGGGGACCCCGCTGGTAGGCGTTCTGGTCGTCGAAGTAGAAGAGGATACCGCTTTCCAGATTCCAGAGCACCGCGGCGGTGAAGAGCAGGGCCAGGCCGACGAGCAGCCGGCGGGCCTTGCGGAGGCAGTGGCTGTCATAGACGTGCTCCAGGATGAGCTCGAAGAGATGGGCAGCCATCACCGTGGCCATGACGACGACCACGAAGAAATAGAGGCTGTTGAGGAGCAGGTTGAGCCACAGGGGCAGGTGGAGGGCGTAGTCGATGGTGAGGACACACAGGACGTTGAGCAGGATGGAGCCCATGGAGAGCCACAGGCAGATCTGGTACATCTGTCCCCGGCGGGTGGGCGCCTGCTTCTGACCGCGGTAGGAGAGCATCAGCAGCGCCAGAATGATGGCGGAGAACAACTCCGCGGAAAGAGACCATCGGACCACGGACCTCACCTTCTTTTGCCGCAAAATCGGAGGATGGTAGTTATGGTCATTTTATCACAAATTGGTGGGAAGAAACAAGAAAAAATAAAACCAAAATTCCATCTCCGGCGGTTGGCGGGGGCGGCCGGGGTGTGATATGATAATATCTGCTGAATAAACTGAGGATCGGTTTATTCGCGCGGCGGCAGCCGCGCAATTCCGTAAAAATAGGCCCCGGACGGTCCGGGACCCGGATCAGACCAGGATGGGAGCGTGAACCATGAAAAAACGACCCGAATTTCTCCGGCAGCTGCGGGGGCTCTCCCCCGCCAACTTCCTCTTTCTGACGGCGGCGGGGCTGATCAATGCCTTTGGTATTACCATCTTCCTGGCCCCCGTCAAGCTCTATGACAGCGGCATTTCGGGGACCTCCATGCTGCTCTCCCAGCTCACCCCGGAGAGCTGGACCCTCTCCATCTTCCTCCTCCTCCTCAACACACCCCTCTTCCTCTACGGCCTCCGGCGGCAGGGGGCGGTCTTCACGGTGTACGCCATGTATACGGTGGCCGTCTACTCCCTGGGGGCGTGGCTCATCACCGACGTCCTCCCCGTGGACGTGACCATGGCCTCGCCCCTGGCAGGCTCCGATCTGCTGCTCTGCGCCCTCTTCGGCGGTCTCATCTCCGGTCTGGGCAGCGGCCTGGCCATCCGCTACGGCGGCGCCATGGACGGTATCGAGGTCATGGCGGTCATCTTCGCCAAGCGCCTGGGCCTGTCGGTGGGCACCTTCGTGATGGCCTACAACATCATTCTCTATATCATCTGCGGCGTGGTCCTCCGGAGCTGGATCCTCCCCCTCTACTCCATCGTCACCTACATGGCCGCCCTCAAGACGGTGGACTTCATCGTGGAGGGCCTGGACCGGTCCAAGGGGGTCTTCATCGTCACCGTCCGGCAGGAGGAGGTGTGCAGGGCGCTCTCCGAGACCTTCGAGCACGGCATGACCATCGTGGACGCCAAGGGCTTCTACTCCAACTCCCCCCGGACCCTCATTTATGTGGTGGTCAACCGCTTCCAGATCATCCCCATGAAGGAATTGGTCCACCGGATCGACCCCACCGCCTACATCACCATCCACGAGGTGGCCGACGTCTTTCAGATGAACCAGGACACCGTCCCGGCGCCCAAAGCCGAACCTGCGCCCGGGCCGGAGCCGGAAAGCCATACACAGGAACAGGTCTGATGCACCAGACCGGAAAGGTGGAAACATCATGCGCTCGATTTTCTTCAGCCCCAGAGGGACCACGAAAAAGACCGCCCGGGCCATCGCCGGACACGAGGGGCCGGTGCAGGAGCGGGACCTTCTTGGCCGTCCCCTCACCGAGGACCTGACCGTGCCGGCGGAGGAGCCGGTGCTGGTGGCCATGCCGGTGTACGCCGGACGCATCCCCCAGCAATGCTTCGAACAGCTCTCCGCCCACCTGAAGGGAAACGGCGGTCCCGCCATCGCCGTGGCGGTGTACGGCAACCGGGACTATGACGACGCCCTCACCGAGCTTCAGGACCTGCTGGAAGGGAACGGCTTCCGCGTGGTGGCAGCGGGAGCCTTCATCGGCCGGCACTCCATCTTCGACCGCGTGGCCATCGGCCGGCCCGACGAGGCCGATCTGGCTGCCATGGCCGACTTCGGGGCTCGCTGCCGGGAGATCCTGGCCGCCTACAGCCCCGGCGGGGACCATGCCCCCATTGCCATCAAGGGCATCCATGACCTGCCTGCCTATAAAAAGGTGTCCTTCCACCCCTCCGCCGGTGACCGGTGCATGAAGTGCAACGCCTGTGCCGCCGCCTGCCCCGCCGGGGCCATTCCCAGGGAGACTCCCTGGGTCACCGACAACGAGAAATGCATCTCCTGCGGCGCCTGTATCTACCTCTGTCCCACCCAGACCCGGCAGTACCGGGGGGAGGCCTACGAGACCGCCGCCCGGATGTTCGAGGCCAAGTGTGCCCCCCGCCGGGAGCCGGAGGTGTTCTTTTAAGGTATGAATGAGATCATGCAGAGCCTCTACGACCGCAAGTCGGTCCGGGCCTATGAGGACCGCCCCGTGCCGGCGGAGCTGAAGGAGGCCATTCTGGCCGCCGCCGCCCAGGCTCCCACCGCCGGCTGCCAGCAGCTCTACACCATTCTGGACATCACCGACCAGACCCTCAAGGAGGCCCTGGCCGAGACCTGTGACCACCAGCCCTTTATCGCCCAGGCCCCGGTGGTCCTGGTCTTCTGTGCCGACTGCCTGCGCTGGTATGACGCCTACCGGGCGGCGGGGCTCTCCCCACGGCGCCCCGGCCCCGGGGACCTGATGCTCTCCGTCACCGACGCCGCCATTGCCGCCCAGAACGCCGTGGTGGCCGCCCAGAGCCTTGGGCTGGGCTCCTGCTACATCGGGGACATCATGGAGCGGTACGAGGACCAGCGCCGGCTGCTGCAGCTGCCACCCTGGGTCTTCCCCGCCTGTATGCTGGTGCTGGGCTGGCCCACCCGGCAGCAGAAGGAGCGGAAAAAGCCGGAACGGTTCGACCAGGCCTTTGTGGTCCACGAAAACGGCTACCGCCGGCTGGACGAGGCCGCCCTCCGGACCATGTTCCGGGACCGCTGCGGCGGCCAGACCTTCGAAGGGTTCCTCTCCGCCTTCTGTCAGCGCAAGTACGAATCGGATTTTTCCCGGGAGATGAGCCGGTCGGTGGGGGAGTATCTCCAGGACCTGGAAAGGGTGCCGGAGCCTCCCACGGAGGAATGACCAAAGTTTCTGAAAGTTTTGTTGCAATTTTCTATCGGAATGGTATAATTGTGGCAAGCGATACCAAATCGACTTTTGAACTTCAAGAAGGAGGACGAACCCATGGCAAAATTTGTCTATGACTTCTCCGAGGGCAACGGCTCCATGCGTGAGCTGCTGGGCGGCAAGGGCGCCAACCTGGCGGAGATGTCCAACCTGGGCATGCCTGTGCCCCAGGGCTTCACCGTGACCACCGAGGCCTGCACCAAGTATTACAACGACGGCCGCGCCATCGCTCCCGAGATCGAGGCTGAGATCATGGAGCACCTGGCCAAGCTGGAGGAGAAGACCGGCAAGCAGTTCGGCTCCACCACCAACCCCCTGCTGGTGTCCGTGCGCTCCGGCGCCCGCGCCTCCATGCCCGGTATGATGGACACCATCCTGAACCTGGGCCTCAACGACGTGGCCGTGGAGGGCTTCGCCGCCAAGACCGGCAACCCCCGCTTCGCCTACGATTCCTACCGCCGCTTCATCCAGATGTTCTCCGACGTGGTCATGGAGCTCTCCAAGAAGCGTTTTGAGGAGATCATTGACGACCTGAAGGACAAGAAGGGCGTTAAGCAGGACGTGGAGCTGGACGCCGACGACATGAAGCAGCTGGTGGTCCTCTTCAAGGAGTTCTATAAGAACGAGAAGGGCGAGGACTTCCCCCAGGATCCCAAGGTCCAGCTGATGGAGGCCGTCAAGGCCGTGTTCCGCTCCTGGGACAACCCCCGCGCCAACGTCTACCGCCGCATGAACGAGATCCCCTACGACTGGGGCACCGCCGTCAACGTCCAGTCCATGGTCTTCGGCAACTCCGGCAACAACTCCGGCACCGGCGTGGCCTTCACCCGTAACCCCGCCACCGGCGAGAAGGCCCTCTTCGGCGAGTACCTCATCAACGCCCAGGGCGAGGACGTGGTGGCCGGCGTGCGCACCCCCTCCCCCATCAGCAAGCTTCATGAGGAGATGCCCGAGGTGTACGACCAGTTCGCCGCCATCGCCGACAAGCTGGAGAAGCACTACAAGGACATGCAGGACATGGAGTTCACCATTGAGAACGGCAAGCTGTACATGCTCCAGACCCGCAACGGCAAGCGCACCGCCGCCGCCGCCCTGAAGGTGGCCGTGGACCTGGTGGACGAGGGCATGATCGACGAGAAGGAGGCCGTGTGCCGCGTGGAGCCCAAGCAGCTCGACGCCCTGCTGCACCCCACCTTTGACGCCGAGGCCCTGAAGAAGGCCGCCGTGGTGGGCAAGGGCCTGGCCGCCTCTCCCGGCGCCGCCTGCGGCCAGGTGGTCTTTACCGCCGAGGAGGCCAAGGAGTGGGCCGCCCGGGGTGAGAAGGTGGTCCTGGTCCGTCTGGAGACCTCTCCCGAGGACATCGAGGGCATGCAGGTCTCCCAGGGCATCCTCACCGTCCGCGGCGGCATGACCTCTCACGCCGCCGTGGTGGCCCGCGGCATGGGCACCTGCT
>CALWYC010000110.1 GCA_944385655.1 uncultured Intestinimonas sp.
AGATCACCCCGCCGAAGCCCCGGGCGGCGCACTCCCGGACCACCTCCTGGCAGAAGGCGTCCGGGGTGCCCCGGCCGTCAAAGCCGCCGTCGTCGATGTACATGAGCCCGCCCCGCGGCGGGTTGGGCTGGCTGGACCGAAACAGGTGGGGCCCTCCCCCCACCCGGTAGGCCATGTGGGCCAGTGTGAGGCCGTGGGCCTGGGCCGCCGTCACATCCTCCGGCGGGGCGGCCAGGATCAGCTGCATTCTCGTTCCCATGGGCTTGCTCCCCCTTGTCCATTCTGCTTGAAGCTGGTATAATGCAATCTATGCGGACAAGATCAGTTTCATGAGGTGTATCATGTCTTTTCCTCTCATCCCGGACGGGGTCTACCCCTCCGTCTATGACATCGACAGCGAAGCCCTGGCCCGGCAGGGGATCACCCTGCTGCTGGCCGACCTGGACAACACACTGGCCAAATACGGCCAGCCGGAGCCCGACCCGGCCCTCCTGGCCTGGAAGGAGGACCTGGCGGCGGCGGGGGTGGACCTGTTCCTTCTCTCCAACAGCCGCAAGCCCCGGCGGGCGGAGCACTTCGCCAGGGCCCTGGGCATCCCCTTCCTGGGCCACGCCGGCAAGCCAAAATCCGGCGGCTACCTCCGGGCCATGGAGCAGATGGGCCGCACCAGCGCCCAGACGGCTATGGTGGGAGACCAGATCTTCACCGACATCCTGGGCGCCAAACGGACGGGGGTGCTGGCCCTCATGGTGGAGCCCATCCAGTTGGCCGGCAACCCCGGCCGCTACCTCCGGTACGCCGTGGAGGAGCCCTTCCGGGCCCTGGGACGGCGCCGGACCAGAAAGGAGTGATCCCATCAGCGCACACTTCGGACCCGCCGGACAGGCGGAGAACTACAAGGGCAAGAGCTCGGTCCAATACCCCGCCTGGCTCTCGGAGCGGGGGCTGGACGCCTTTGAATACCAGTGCGGCAAGGGGGTCAACGTGGGAGAGGAGACCGCCCGGGCCATCGGCCAGGCGGCCAGGGACAGCGGCGTGAACCTGTCTCTCCACGCCCCCTACTTCATCAATCTGGCCAATCCAGACCCGGAGAGCCGGAAAAAGACCACCGGCTACATCCTCGCCGCCTGTCAGGCGGCGGACTGGATGGGGGCGACCCGGGTCACCGTCCACACCGGGGCCCTCATGAAGCGCACCCGGCGGGAGGCCCTGGACATCGCCAAGGAGACCCTGGCACAGGTCATCGCCGCCTGCGACGGGGAGGGCTTCGGACACATTACCCTGTGTCCCGAGACCATGGGCAAGTTGGGCCAGCTGGGGGATCTGGACGAGGTGCTGGAGCTGTGCCAGCTGGACGGGCGGCTCCTGCCCTGCATCGACTTCGGCCACCTCTACGCCCGTTCCCTGGGGGAGCTGGAGGGCCTAGAGGCCACGGTGAAGATGCTGGACCGGGTGGAGGAGCTGTTGGGCTCCGACCGGGCCAGCCGCTTCCACAGCCACTTTTCCAAGATCGCCTTCACCCCCAACGGCGGGGAGAAGGTCCACCTCACCTTCGACCAGACCGACTTCGGCCCTGACCCGGCCCCCCTCATGGCGGAGCTGGCCCGGCGGGGCTGGAGCCCCACCATCATCTGCGAATCGGCGGGCACCCAGGATGTGGACGCCCTGGCCATGAAGGAGCTCTACCTGAAGCGCCTGCTGTGAAAGGAGACTGGATATGAGGCGGATGCTGTGCCTGGCCCTGATCCTGCTGCTGTCACTGTGTGCCTGTTCCTCTGATGACCGGACGGAGCAAGAGATCGAATACAAGGGGAACCTCTACACCGTCAATATGGAGGACGGCACCATCACCAGCGGTGGCCAGGTGTACCACTATGAGCAGAGCCCTGGCTCGGGGACGTTCACCTATCCCGACGGCTCCACCTGCTGGTGGTCGCAGCGGGACGATGGGGAGCTCTGGGGCTGCAGCGACGACTATGACCCGGAGGCCGGCGGCTATGTCGATGGATATACCCTCCTCGATGTTCTGGAGGAGGCGGCGCCCCGAGGCACATTGGCCGCCAACGGCAGTCTGCTTCTGGCAGGCGTTCTCTTCCTGGTCATAGGCGCTCTCCATGCTGTCTCTCCCACCGCAGCATGGGAGCTCTCCCATGGCTGGCGGTACAAGAACGCCGAGCCATCTGACGCTGTGGTGGCCGTCTACCGCATCGCCGGGATCGCCGCCTGTATCATCGGCGTATTGCTGGTCCTACTTGCTTTTTGACCCGTTTGATTCTGTCATTTTAAGAAATCGCATATAGAAGGGAAGTCTTTGTTATGAATCATCTCAAAGCCATCGCGGCCAAGCTGCCGGAGTACGGCATCGACGCCATGCTGCTCAACAGTGAGCCCGGCGAGTTCTACGCCGTGGGCTTCCACGGCGAGGGCAACGTGGTGGTGACGCCGGAGGCCTGCTACTACTTCACCGACTCCCGGTACATCGAGGCGGCCAACGACCTCATCACCGGGGCGGAGATCACCATGACCGACCGGAACCGTAACTACCGGGCCATGGTCCAGGAGGTCATCGACAAGCACGGCATCCAGAAGCTGGGCTTCGAGGAGGAATACATGTCGGTGTCCGCCTTCCACGTGTGGGAGGAAGGCCTTACTGCCGCCATGGTGCCCGCCCAGAAGTTAGTCAATGACCTCCGGGCCACCAAGGATGAGGAGGAGATCGCTCTCATGCTGAAGGCCCAGGAGATCACCGACAAGGCCTTTGACGAGATCTGCAAGTTCATCCGGCCCGGCATGACCGAGCAGGAGATCGCCGCCAAGCTCCAGTACGACATGCTCCGCTTCGGCGCCATGCGCATGTCCTTCGACCCCATCGTGGCCTCCGGCCCCAACGGCAGCAAGCCCCACGCCATCCCCGGCGAGCGGAAGGTCCAGAAGGGCGACTTCATCACCATGGACTTCGGCTGCGTCTACGGCGGCTACTGCTCCGACATGACCCGCACCGTGGCCCTGGGCGAGCCCACCGAGGAGATGAAGAAGGTCTACCAGATCGTGCTGGAGGCCCAAAAGGCCGGCATCGCCGTCACCAGGGCCGGCGTCCCCGGCAAGAGCATCGACGCCGCCGCCCGCAAGGTCATCGAGGACGCCGGCTACGGCGAGTACTTCGGCCACGGCTACGGCCACAGCGTGGGCATCGAGATCCACGAGTCCCCCAACGCCAACACCCGGGAGGAGACCCTCCTCCCCGTGGGCGCCGCCGTCTCCGCCGAGCCGGGCATCTACCTGCCCGGGAAGTTCGGCGTGCGCATCGAGGATGTGACGGTTTTGACCGCCGACGGCTGCATCGATATCACCAAATCGCCCAAAGAACTGATCATTCTCTGAGAAGTGGGGAAAACCTCTTGCAAATCCGGGGATAATAGGGTAAAATAACTTCGATATTTCATGGGCAAGGGGTCATTGCGCCCCGACAAGGAAAACCAAATGCTTCTTTTGGAGGATGAGTACCAATGCCTATTACTGCCAGTGATTTCCGTAACGGCGTGACCTTCGAGATGGACGGTCAGGTCATGCAGGTCGTGGAGTTCCAGCACGTCAAGCCCGGCAAGGGCGCCGCTTTCGTGCGGACCAAGATGAAGAACGTCATGACCGGCGCTGTCACCGAGACCTCCTTCAACCCCACCGCCAAGTTCGAGACCGCCTACGTGGAGCGCAAGGACATGGAGTACAGCTACAACGACGGCGACCTGTACTACTTCATGGACCCCGAGACCTACGACCTGGTCCCCGTGAGCAAGGACACCCTGGGCGACGACTTCCGCTTCGTCAAGGAGAACATGCCCTGCAAGATCAACAGCTACAAGGGCAAGATCTTCATGGTGGAGCCCCCCACCTTCGTGGAGCTGGAGGTCACCGAGACCGATCCCGGCTTCCGCGGCGACACCGCCACCAACGTGACCAAGCCCGCCACCCTGGAGACCGGCACTGAGATCAAGGTGCCCCTCTTCATCAACCCCGGCGACAAGATCAAGATCGACACCCGGTCCGGCGAGTACCTGGAGCGCTGCAAGAAGTAATCCGGTCCCCGACTACCAGGCCCTGAGAGGCCGCATGGATAAGGAGAGTTTACTATGACGATCACCGAGAAGGTCGCTTATCTGAAGGGTCTGGCCGACGGCCTCGCCATCGACACCGAGAAGTCCAAGGAGGGCAAGCTCATCTCCGTCATCATCGACATCCTGGAGGAGATGGGCATGTCCATCGAGGACCTGGAGGAGAACACCACCGCCCTGGGCGAGGAGCTGGACGCCGTGTCCGACGACCTGGCCGACGTGGAGGAGCTCCTCTACGAGGACGACGACGATGAGGACGAGGACGATGAGTGCTGCTGCGACGAGGATGACGAGGACGACTTCTTTGAGGTCGAGTGCCCCAACTGCCAGGAGCCCCTGGTCATCGACGAGGACGTGCTGGAGGCTGGCGTCATCGAGTGCCCCAGCTGCCACAGCCAGTTCGCCATCTCCGACGAGTGCGACTGTGACGACGACGGCTGCGACTGCGGCTGCGGTCACGACCACGACGAGGAGTAACAAACAGAGCAGAGCGCCCGCCTGGTTTTACCAGGCGGGCGCTTTTATTATGAGCACAAAAAGGGACCGGCCTGCCGTAGCGGCAGGCCGGTCCCTTTTCACGGTCGGAGCTTTACTTGGTGGTGATGGTGAGCACGTCGCCCACGGTCTCCACAGTGACGCCCAGCAGGGTGTTGAGGCCGGCGGCGGTGACATAGTAGTTGCCGCTGATGAGGAGGGCGGAGACCTCCACGGGGGCGCCGTCCACGGTGACGGTGATGGTGACGGCCTCCACGGCGGCGTCAGCGGCGTGGGCCTCCAGGGCCTCGGCGGTGTACTCGCCGCCCTTGGTGACGATCACCTGGCCGTCCCACTCCACGTTGAAGGCGGCGGCGGTGCCCTTCAGGGCCACGGCCAGATCCCGGAGCCGGTAGTAGCGGATGCCGTCCTGGTCGGCGGCGTCGGCCTGGGCGGCCTGGCCGTCCACGCTGACGTTGCCCGCCTTGGCGGCGGCGTTGGCCTGGGCTTGGGCCACCAGGGCGTCGTAGTCGGCCAGGTTATAGCTGGCGGCATAGGGGGGATCCAGCAGGCCGTCGTTGATGTAGCCGATGAGCTCGGCCCGGCGGGGATCGTCCTCGCTCAGGTCCACGCCCACGATCTTCCAGTTGTTGTCCACGGTGGGGGCCACGGGGGAGTGCTCGGCGAAGTAGGCCACGATCATGTCCCGGATGGAGTTGGAGGACTCCCACTCCTTGGTGCCGGAGACGATGCCCTGGGCCTTCAGAGCGGAGGAGTAGCGGTAGTTGTTCACGGCCAGGGTCAGGGTCTGGTCGTCGGCCAGAGGCTCGCCCTTGAACATGACGTTCTTGATGCGCTCGCCCTTGGGCTGGGACAGGTCGATCTCGTAGTCCACGCCGGCGAACATGTCATAGAGGTAGTCGGGGTACTCGGGGTCGAAGGAGATGTTGATGTCCCCCTCCTTCCACTGGTTGTAGCACTCGGCGGACCACTCCATGTAGGCCTTCAGCTCCGCGCCGGTGACGGTGACCCGGTAGAGGGTGTTGTCGAACTTGTAGATGTCAAAGATGTTGCCGTAGTTGATGTCGCCGGCGGGCAGGTCGCTGGTGTCCTTGAAGAGGGCGGCGGCGGACACGTCGGCGCCGGAATTCTCCAGCTGGATCTGGTTGATGAGATCCATAACGGCGGTGTCCATCACCCGGCCGGCGGGGATGCCGCGGATCTCGTTCTCGGGCTGGAACTTGGCGGTGGTGGAGCCCAGGGGGGGCAGGGGCTCGCCGCTCTCGTCGGTGCCGCCGGCAATGTAGTCGATGGTCTTCTGGTGGGCCTCGGCCACCAGGGCGATGTCACGGATCTCCTGGCTGGGGGTGACGTCGGTCATGTCCACGATCTCCACGGCGGCGTCCACCACGTTGTTGTCCTTGTCCAGGGTGAGGTCGAAGCGGGCGATGTCACGGCCGCCGTTGCGCACGCCGCCGATGACCACGTCGCCCTGCTTCTCGTTGACTACCACGTGGTTGTGGGCCACCTGGAGGACGTCGATCTCCGGGTTGTCGTCCAGGATCTTCTGGGCGGAGTCGGAGCCGCCCTCCTCGTCAAACTCGGCGTACATGCCCATGTGGGCGGAGACCACGATCACGTCGGCCTGATCGCCGATGGCGTCGATGGCCTTGCCCACGGCCACGTTGGCGGCCTCAAAGGTGGCGTCCTCGATGCCCTCCTTGCCGCCGTCCCAGATGGGCACATCGGGGGTGACCACGCCGATGACGGCCACCTTCACGCCATCCCGCTCCACGATGGTCCAGCCCGCGCCGGTGACGAACTCGCCGTCGGCGTCGGTGACGTTGGCGGCCAGGACGGGGAACTCGGCCTGGGAGAGGATGGTCTGCATGGTGGGGATGCCCCAGTTGAACTCGTGGTTGCCCAGAGTCATGGCGTCATAGCCCATGTAGTTCATGGCGGCGATGACGGGGTGGGGCTCCTCAGGGGTCTTGTTGTACAGGTCGTCGGTCATGATGGTGCCCTGGATGTCGTCGCCGGCGTCGATGAGGATGGTGTTGGGGTTCTCCGCCCGCACCTGCTGGATGTAGGTGTACAGGCGGGCCATGCCGTTGTTGGCGGTCTCGGCGTTGTCCTCGTAGGAGAAGCCCCAGATATTGCCGTGCATATCCGAGGTGCCCAGGATGGTGATGTGCTTCTCGCCGGCGTCGGCCTCAGCGGCCAGGGCGGCGGCGGGGAGCATGGATGCCGCCATGCTCAGGGTGAGCAGGATGGGCAGCAGCCGTTTGCCAAGCTTCATCTTTTCATTCCTCCTAAATCATCTGTAAGGTGGCGCTGGGGGTGAAATAATTGTAGCATTTTGCCATGGAAAACACAAG
>CALWYC010000111.1 GCA_944385655.1 uncultured Intestinimonas sp.
ACTCCTCCAGCCGGAAGGGGGTCTCCTCGGCGCCCAGCTCGTGGGCGATGCGGATGGACCGCTCACCCAGCAGCTCCATGACGGCGGCGGAGAGCCGGGCCACCGAGTGGCGGGCGTAGTCGGAGGTCTCGGAGGCCAGAGGCCGCTCCACCAGCTCCACCCCCAGGGCCTCCACCCGGTCCCGGTCGATGACGATGGGGGCGGCGTCCTCCTCCCGGTAGCGCTCCACCAAGCCGGGCCGCACCTGGGCCGAGTTGGCCAGGCACAGGTCCACCAGCCCCGGTCCGCCCCCGTGGGTGAGGAGGGCCGACACGTGGTCGGCCACGGTGTAGCCCTCGGTCTCCCCGTCCTGGGTCATGATGTTGCAGATATAGACCTTCAGGGCGTCGGAGCCGCGGATGGCCTCCCCCACCCCGTCCACCAGCAGATTGGGGATGACGCTGGTGTAGAGGCTCCCAGGCCCCAGCAGGATGAGGTCGGCCTCCCGGATGGCCCGCAGGGTCTCGGGGAGGGCGGGCGGCCACTCCGGCAGCAGACGCACCCGGGTGATACGGCAATCCTGCTCCTTCTTGAAGGCGCAGATCTTGGACTCCCCCACCACGCTCTTTCCGTTTTCAAAGGTGGCCTCCAGCTGCACGTTCTCATTGGTCACCGGCAGCACCCGGCCGGTAATGGCCAGGACCTCGCTCATCCGGGCCACCGCCTGGTCAAAGGACCCGGTGATGCCGTTGAGGGCGGCCAGGATCAGGTTGCCGAAGGACTGGCCGGTGAGGCTCCCCGATCCGCCGGGGAACCGGTAGGTCAAAAGCTGGTTCATGATGGGCTCCACGTTGGCCAGGGCCTCCATGCAGTGGCGGATGTCCCCCGGCGGCGGCATGCCCAGGTCCTGCCGGAGCATGCCGGAGCCGCCGCCGTCGTCGGCCACGGTGACGATGGCGGTCACGTTGCGGGTATACTGCTTCAGGCCCCGGAGCATAGTGGACAGGCCCGTACCGCCGCCGATGGCGGCGATCTTGGGGCCGTGCTCCCAGCGCTGGTCGCTGCGGCTGTACTGCTGGCTCATACGTTTAGTCCCTCGTCATGTCACGGTGGCTTTCAGAGGCGTTATACCCCTTCTGCCGGATGAAATCGGCCAGGGCCCGGGTCACCGCCACCGACCGATGGTGTCCTCCGGTGCAGCCCACGGCGATGACCAGCGCCGTCTTGCCCTCCTCCACATAGAGGGGCAGCAGGAAGCTCAGCAGGCCCTCCAGGTGGACCATCAGGTCCCGGGTCTGCTGGTAGCCAAAGACGAAATCCCGCACCCCGGCGTCCAGCCCCGTCTGGGGACGGAGCTCGGCGATGTAGTAGGGGTTAGGGAGGCACCGCACGTCAAAGACCAGGTCGGCCTCCAGCGGGATGCCGTTTTTGAAGCCGAAGGAGATCACCGACACGCTCATGGCCGGCTTGCCGTCCCCCTCGCCGAAGAGGCGGAGCATCTCCCCCCGCAGCTTGGCGGTGGAGAGGGCCGAGGTGTCCAGGACGTACTCCGCCCGCTTGCGCACCGGCTCCAGGGCCGTCCGCTCCAGGGCCACCGCCTCGGCCAGAGACCGTCCCGCCTTGGCCAGGGGATGGCTCCGGCGGGTCTCCTTGTAGCGCTTGATGATGGTCTCCAGACTGGCCTCCACAAAGAGGATCTGGTAGGCGCAGCCCATGTCCCGCAGCTGGTCCAGGGCGTCGAAGAGGCCGTCGAAGGTCTGGCCGCCCCGGATATCGGTGACCAGGGCCACCTTCTGGTACTGGCCCTGCCCCGCCATGCACAGCTCGGCGAACTTGGGGATGAGGGGCGCGGGCAGATTGTCGGCCACGTAGTAGCCCATGTCCTCCAGGAAGGAGGCCGCCTTGCTCTTGCCGGCCCCGGAGAGGCCGGAGATCAGGATGAATCTCATGGTGCTCACCTCGTGCTCACATCACACGCCCAGGGTGCGCACTTCCAGCTCCAGCGCCACGCCGGTCTCCCTGAGCACGGTCTCCCGGACCTGGTCGGCCAGGGTGAGCACGTCCGAGCAGGTGGCGCCCCCCAGGTTGACGATGAAGCCGGCGTGCTTTTTGGACACCTGGGCGCCGCCCACGGTGAGGCCCTTGAGCTTGCACTCGTCGATGAGGGCGGCAGCGAAGTAGCCCGCCGGGCGCTTGAAGACGCTGCCGGCGCTGGGCAGGTCCAGGGGCTGCTTGTGGCGGCGGCGGTTGCCGAAGTCGTCCATGAGGGCCTTGATGTCCCCGCCGTCCCCGGGCCTGAGCACCAGCTCCGCCGAGAGGATGAGCCGCTCCTCGTTCTGGAAGGCGCTGCGGCGGTAGCCGAAGTCCAGGGCCTCCCCGGCCACGGTCTCCTCCTCCCCCTGGGGGGTGAGGCAGCGCACCGAGCGCACCACCGCCTTCATGTCCCCGTCGTAGGCGCCGGCGTTCATGGTGACGGCGCCGCCCACCGAGCCGGGGATGCCGTGGGCGAACTCCAGACCGGTGAGGCTTTTGTCCATGGCGAAGCTGGAGAGCCGGGAGAGGAGGACGCCGCTGCCGGCGGTGATGACATTGTCCCGGCACTCCAGGGTGTTCAGCCCGTCCACCGCCTTGAGGATGAAGCCCTCATAGCCCTGGTCGGACACCAGCAGGTCGCTGCCGTTGCCCATGTAGAAGGGGCGGATGTCGTGCTGCAGGGCGGTATGCACCGCCTTTCTGGCCTCCTCCTCGGTCTTGGGCAGGGCCATGAGCCGCACCGGACCGCCGATGCGGAAGGTGGTGTGGCGGCTCATGGGCTCCTCCGCCCGCAGTTCCAGGTCAGGACAGGTCCGGGACAGCTCCCGGAACAAAGACGCGTATCGGTCCATATTCTTTTCCTCCTATTTGAACAGCGCCGGCCCAGGGCCGGGCCTCCGTTTCCCAATCATGATTATAACAGAACCCGCCGGGAAATAGAATAGCGGGTTGGAAAAAGCCGCCCTCAGCCGGGGCCGAAGAGGGCCTGGAACTCCTCCCGGCTCCCCCGGAACACATTGAGGTCGATGCGCCTCTCCCCGCCGGTATACCCCTCCAGCTCGGCGCTGTGGGAGTACTGCCAGAAGGTCCAGGGCCGCCAGAAGGGCATCACCGCCGGGCTGGAGAACCAGAACTGATAGTCCTCATAGCCCTCCTTCAGGTAGAGGTCGTAGGAGCGGTAGGTCACATAGAGGATGGGCTTGACGCCGTAGTGCTCCTCCAGCCGCTCCAGCAGGGGGTCCAGTACCCCCTTTACATGGTCCTTGTCCGGCGGGTTTTTCAGGTTGTCGCCGTAAAATTCGATGTCCACCACCGGCGGCAGGGCGCCGGCGGTGACGGGGACGGCGGAGATGAAGTTGTCGGCCTGGGTCTCGCCGGGGCTGTCATAGCTGAAGAAGTGGTAGGCGCCCACCCGTACCCCGGCGGCCTGGGTATCCGCCCAGTTTTGGGCAAAACGGACGTCCTGGAGGGAGCTGCCCTCGGTGGCCTTCAGAAAGGCGAAGTCCACCCCCTGGGCGGCCAGAGCGGCCCAGTCCACCTCCCCCTGGTACACCGAGGCGTCCACCCCGAAGACCTCCCACTGGTCCGGGTCGGCCTCCTGGGAGAAGAGGACCCAGCCCCGCCAGCGGCAGAACTGAAAGGCCCCGTAGGCCAGCAGCACCAGGGCGGCTCCCAGCACCGCCAGCCGGAACAAAAAGCGCAGTACGCGCATGAGGAACTTCACAAAAAATCACCATGATATATGATACGGCACTTTCCCCCGAAAGGCAACCGTCTTTTGCCGATGAAGGAAAAGAGGCGGTCCCGGCTCTGGGAGCCGGGACCGCCTGACAGATCACAATATTCTGCGGATGCGCTCCACCGCCCGCTCCGTGGCCTCGGCGGCGCCGAAGCCGGTGAGGCGGATGTAGCCCTCCCCGCTGGGACCGAAGCCGGCGCCGGGGGTGGTGACCACGTTGGCCTCCCGGAGGAGGGTGTCGAAAAAGGCCCAGGAGCCCACCCCCTCCGGGGTCTTGACCCACACGTAGGGGGAGTCCACCCCGCCGGAGACGGTGAGCCCGGCGGCGGCCAGGCCGCTCCGGATGGTGCCGGCGTTCCGCAGGTAATAGGCCACGTTCTCCATGACCTGCCTCCGGCCCTCCGGGGTATAGGTGGCCTCGGCGCCCCGCTGGACGATATAGGCGGCGCCGTTGAACTTGGTGCACTGGCGGCGGTTCCACATGTCCCGGAGACTCATACCCTCCCGGACCAGCTCCCTGGGGATGATGGTGGCGGCGCACCGGGTACCGGTGAAGCCGGCGGTCTTGGAGAAGGACCGGAACTCGATGGCGCAGGTCTTAGATCCGGGGATCTCGAAGATGGAGTGGGGGATATCCGGCTGGGTGATGAAGGCCTCGTAGGCGGCGTCGAAGAGGATCACCGCCCCGCAGTCGTTGGCGTAGTCCACCCAGGCCTGGAGGGCCTCCTTCCCGGCCACACCGCCGGTGGGGTTGTTGGGGAAACACAGGTAGATGAGGTCGGCCTTCTCCGCCGGGATCCGGGGCAGGAAGCCGTTCTCCGCCGTGCAGGGCATGTAGAGGAGCCCAGTCCAGCGCTCCGTCTCCGGGTCGTACTCCCCCGCCCGGCCGGCCATGGCGTTGGAGTCCACATACACCGGGTACACCGGGTCGCACACCGCCACCTTGTTGCCGCTGCCGAAGAGGTCCACGATGTTGCCGCAGTCGCTTTTGGCGCCGTCGCTGATGAAGATCTCCTCGGGGGAGATGTCCACCCCCCGGGCCCGGAAGTCGTGCTGGGCCATGGCCTCCCGGAGGAAGGGCCAGCCCTGCTCCGGACCGTAGCCCCGGAAGGTCTCCGCCCTCCCCTGCTCGTCCACCGCCCGGTGCATGGCCTCCAGCACCGCCGGGGCCAGGGGCAGGGTCACGTCGCCGATGCCCAGGCGGATGAGGTCGGCCTCGGGGTGCTCCCCGGTGTAGGCCGCCACCCGGCGGGCGATCTCGGAAAAGAGGTAGCTGCCGGGCAGCTTGGCAAAATTCTCGTTGATGCGCACGTAATGACCTCCTTATGGTTCTCCCGGCCACTCGCCCTCAAAGACGGCGGACGCGGGGCCTTCCAGATAGATGGGCCCCTCCTCCGCCGGCCAGGAGAGGGCCAGAGCGCCGCCGGGCAGCTCCGCCCGGCACCGGCGGCAGGCCAGGCCGGAGCGGACGCCGGCGGCAAAGGCGGCGCAGGCGCCGGTGCCGCAGGCCGCGGTCTCCCCGCAGCCCCGCTCCCACACCCGCAGCCGCAGCCGCCCGGGCGAGACCGCCTCCGCCACCTCCACATTGGTCCGGCCCGGGAAGGCGGGGTGCCGCTCCAGGGCGGGGCCCAGCTCCTCCAGAGCGATGTCCTCCAGCCGGGGCACGAAGAGGACGGCGTGGGGGTTGCCCATGGACACCGGCGTCACCCGCCAGGTCCGCCCCGCCGCCTCCAGGCGCAGGGAGGGCTCCAGGACCGGCCGCCCCATGTCCGCCCGGATGCCGCCGGGGACGGCGGTGAGGGTGCGGGGCCCGGCGTCGGTCTCCACGACGAGGGGCGCTCCCGCCTCCGCCAGGCCGTGGGCCCAGGCGTAGGCCGCCAGACAGCGCAGGCCGTTGCCGCACATGGCCGCCCGGGAGCCGTCGGCGTTGTAGAGGACCATCCGGAGCCGCCCCTCCCCGCCGGGAAGGACGCACAGCAGGCCGTCGGCCCCCACCCCCAGGCGGCGGCTGGCCATGGCCACGGCCAGCCGGTCCGGGTCGGCCGGCAGCGGCCTTTCGGTACAGTCCAGACAGATAAAATCGTTGCCCAGGGCCTGGAGCTTGGTAAAGCGCATGGTCAGACCTCCTCCGGGCCTTCTCCGAAGGCCCCATGTCTGACCCACTCTATGCGACCCTCAGCCGTCCAAGACCAGCCGGGCCGCCTGGCCCAGCCGGACGCCGGCGTCCATGCTCCGCTTCTGCAAAAACCGGTGGGCCTGCTCCTCGCTCATGCCGTTTCGGTCCATGAGCAGAGCCTTGGCCTCCCGGATGGCGGACTCCTCCTCCCGGCTGCGCCGGGGGCGGACGTACTTCTCCAGCCGGCGGCCCATCCGCAGGAGCATGCCCACCGACGCGATCAGGTCCCCCCGGCGCATCGGAGAGGCCAGGCGGAAGATGTCCTCGTTCTCACACAGGTCCAGCATGGACTGCGCCGCCACCACCAGCATGGAGCAGGCCGGGGGCAGATCCCCAAAGAGGTCCTCGGCGGTCTGGTCGGCCAGCTTGAAGCCGCACACCACAGTGGTGACGCCCAGGGTCTGGGCCGTCCGCTTCACCTCGGCGGCGGAGCGGCACAGGATACAGTCGGCGGTGCCGCTGCCCTCCAGGATGTCCCGGATCCGCTCCCGGCTCTTGTCGCTTTCAAAGGCCACGATGACGGTCTCCCGCTCCAAGCCCCCTCACTCCTTCCCTCCGGCGGCGGTCCGCCTCAGTAGTTGATGATGTACTTCTCCCGCTCCCAGGAGCTCACGCGGGTCCGGTATTCCTCCCACTCCTTCTTCTTGCCCTCGATGTAGTTGGCGGCCACGTGCTCCCCCAGGGTGTCCAGGATGAGCTGATCCCCCTCCAGCTCCCAGATGGCCTCCTCCAGGGAGCCGGGCAGGGAGGCGATGCCCCGGGCGGCCCGGGCGGCGTCGTCCATGGCGTAGATGTTCTCGGTGATCTCGGCGGGCGGGGTCATGCCCTTCTCGATGCCGTCCAGGCCGGCGGCCAGGCAGACGGCAAAGGCCAGATAGGGGTTGCAGGCCGGGTCGGGGGAACGGAGCTCCACCCGAGTGGACTGGCCCCGGGAGGCGGGGATGCGCACCAGGGCGGAGCGGTTGGAGGCCGACCAGGCCAGGTAGCAGGGGGCCTCGTAGCCGGGCACCAGCCGCTT
>CALWYC010000112.1 GCA_944385655.1 uncultured Intestinimonas sp.
AGGGTGGACTTGCCCACGTTGGGGAAGCCCACCAGGCCCACGTCGGCCAGCAGCTTCAGCTCCAGGATGACCTCCCGCTCCTGGCCGGGCAGGCCGGCCTTGGCGAAGTTGGGCACCTGGCGGGTGGGGGTGGCGAAGTGCTTGTTGCCCCAGCCGCCGTTGCCCCCCCGGCAGAGGACGAAGGGCTCGGTGGTGGACATGTCGGCGATGATCTGGCGGCTCTCGGCGTCCCGGACCACGGTGCCCAGGGGGACCTTGATGACCATGTCCTCCCCGTCCTTGCCCGAGCAGCGCTTGCCGGTGCCGTCCATGCCGTTGCTGGCCACGTACTTGCGCTTGTAGCGGAAGTCCATCAGGGTGGACATGTGGGGGTCCACCTTCAGGATCACGTCGCCGCCCCGGCCGCCGTCGCCGCCGTCGGGGCCGCCGGCGGCCACATATTTCTCCCGGTGGAAGGCCACGGCGCCGTTGCCCCCCTTGCCGGACCTCACCGTGATCTTCGCGGTATCCACAAATGCTGGCATAGACAGCACCTCCTGTTTCTCAAAAATGCAGGCATGTTTCGTCGGTAGATTGCGATAAAGCGAAAAAACGCCCCGAACAGAGGATACCCTGTCCGAGGCGTTATGATGCTCAAGTTACTGAGCGATCTCCACGATGGAGACCTGCTTGCGGTCCTTACCCAGACGCTCGAACTTGACCTTGCCGTCCTTGAGGGCGAACAGGGTGTCGTCGCTGCCCTTGCCCACGTTCACACCGGGGTGGATGTGGGTGCCGCGCTGACGCACCAGGATGTTGCCGGCCAGGACGAACTGACCGTCGCCCCGCTTCACGCCCAGACGCTTGGACTCGGAGTCACGGCCGTTCCGGGTGGAGCCGACGCCCTTCTTGTGAGCGAAGAACTGAAGACCGATCTTCAGCATGGTGTTACACCTCCATGTCGTAAACGATGATGTTGTCGGGATATTCCTCCCTCAGGTCGGTGAAGTAGACCATCATGGCCGTCAGAAGGGTCTGACAGGTGCTCTCGTTGGTCTGCCCCAAACCGCCGGGGAGCTTGAGGGTGATGGAGGCATCCTTTTCCCGCACCTTCACCGCGGCCTCCAGGCCGAGGATGTCGTTGACGGCGCACTCGGTGAGCCGTACGGCACTGGTGACGGCGGCGCAGAGGATGTCCTCCCCCCGGGAGGCCAGTCCGCTGTGACCCTTGACTTCAAAGCCGGTCAGACGGCTGCCCTCCGTAAAAAAAGTAACCTCGATCATAGGTCAGGAAAGAGGGAGGCTCAGGCCTCGATCTTGCCGATGGTGACCTTGGTGTAGGGCTGACGGTGGCCCTGCTTGCGGCGGTAGCCCTTCTTGGGCTTGTACTTGAAGACGATGACCTTCTTGCCCTTGCCGTTCTTCACCACGGAAGCGGTGACCTTGGCGCCCTCCACCACGGGAGCGCCGAAGGTGGCCTTGTCGCCGTCCAGCACAGCCAGGACCTTGTCGAAGGTCACGGTGTCGCCGGCCTCGACGGGAAGCTTCTCGATGAAGAGGGTATCGCCCTCGGCCACCTTGTACTGCTTGCCGCCGGTCTCAATGATCGCGTTCATTCTGTTTTTCACTCCTTCATTACGGGCTCGCTGTCGGGGGCGGGGAGAAGCGCGGAGCGCCCGTGAGCAGGCGGGCAAGACCCGGAGCGGAGCAAACGGACCGCAGGTCCCGGGGGACCGGAGGCCGGCTTGCGCAGTCGCAGGGGCTTGGACGCCGTCGCGGAGGGCGCGCAGCGTGACCGCCCGCGTCCTTGCTCACGTCTCCCACTTTCATACCCAGTCAAAGCGGCTATAATAGTATATCAGCGCCCATGGGGCTTGTCAATGGATTTCTGCCCTAATTTCTCCCTTTTTTCCCGATCAAAACGGGGAAAAAGCCGGTCAGGGTGCCGCCAGCCGCCCCAGGTACCAGCCGGTGACGCCATTCTTCTTCACCAGGGCGCCCCGGGAGGTCTCCTCCACCACGGAGAGGAGGTCGCCGGGGGTCACGGGGAGGCGGTAGTCGGTGGAGTCCAGGCACCACCACTGCCCCTCCCGGCACCGCAGATATTTGGTGAGCACCCACAGTTTCCGTCCCGTGCTCCGGTGGCGGCACAGGGAGAACTCCTCCCCCCGCTCCAGCACCTCCACGGCGTGGTCGCTCCAGGAGATGGTGAAGGGGTCGGCGCTCTCCGCCTGGCCGTCCAGGGCCCGGCGGACGGGCAGGTCGTCGTAGGAGCACCAGGTGATGTCCTCGCCCTTCGGCGGGAGGATGAGGGCGTTGAGCTGGCCGTCGGCCTGAAGGACGCAGCCGCCGTCGATGCTGATGATCTTCCGGTCCCGGCAGACCAGGGGCTCACAGCAGGGCCGGCCGGTGCGGTAGAGGGTCACCGGCCAGTGGCCCACCACGCAGTAGCGGGGGAAGGAGTGGCCCTGGGAGAGGAAGTCGTCGTTTTTCATGCACTTCCAGGCGTCCAGCTCCTCCATATGGTCGTAGGAGGGGACGCCGCCGTGGACGAAGACGTAGCCCGGGGCGGTGAGGATGGTGGGCAGGCCCCGGAGAAAGTCCAGCTCGGGGGCGAACTGCTCCCGCAGGACGGCCCGCAGGGCGGGCAGGTCCTCAGGGGAGGACACCGGCGCGCCGATCTCCATGGCCATCTGGGTGATGAGGGAGCGCTCCTTCCA
Organism: uncultured Intestinimonas sp.; assembly: GCA_944385655.1. Taxonomy (GTDB): domain Bacteria; phylum Bacillota; class Clostridia; order Oscillospirales; family Oscillospiraceae; genus Intestinimonas. Next base: position 2,700 of record CALWYC010000112.1, read on the forward strand.
CACGCTGAGGTAGCCCCGGAAGAAGTCCCGGCCCAGGCCGGCGTTCTGGTCCACGAAGTCCACCGCCAGGTTGTCGCAGTTGCCGCACAGGGCGTGGACGGTGTGGGTCTTGGAGAGCTCCATCACATAGCGCAGGGTGGCCAGGCTGTCGGGGCCCTTCTCCACCAGGTCGCCCACCAGCACCAGGGCGTCGTCGGGGGTAAAGCCCACCTTGTCCAGCAGGCCCTTCAGCCAGGGCAGGTTGCCGTGGACGTCGCTGACCGCCAGCAGCCGCCCGCTCTGGGGAAAGGGGATGGGGCGGACCACCGCCTTCATGGGTCAGGACCTCCTTTGCACGGATCTGAGCTCAAAAGCGGGCGGCGTAGGCCACCCAGCCGTCCCGGTCCTTTCGGCCGAAGACGGTGAGGCCGTTCTTCTCCAGGGCGGCGCGGACCTCCTCGCAGCGGGTGTCGATGATGCCGGAGCAGAGGAAGACGCCGCCGGGGGCGAGCAGCTCGTCCACGTGGGCGGAGAGGGGGATGATGACGTCGGCCACGATGTTGGCCAGCACCACATCGTACTTCTGCTGGGCCAGGCGGGCCTTCAGGGAGGCGTCGGAGAGGACGTCCCCGGCCAGCACGGTGTACTTGTCCCGGCCGATGCCGTTGAGGCCGGCGTTTTCATAGGCCACGTCCACCGCCTTGGGGTCGATGTCCACCCCGATGGCGGAGGCGGCCCCCAGCAGCAGGGAGGCGATGGACAGGATGCCGGAGCCGCAGCCCAGGTCCAGCACCCTGGCGCCGGGCTTCACCGACTGCTCGGTCCACTCCAGGCACAGCCGGGTGGAGGCGTGGTTGCCGGTGCCGAAGGTGAGGCCGGGGTTGAGGTAGAGAGGGGTCCGGCCGTCGGGCACCGTCTCCCCCTTCTCCCACTCGGGCACCACGTAGAGCCGCTCCCCGATGGAGAGGGGCTTATAGTATTTCTGCCAGCTGGTGGCCCAGTCGTTCTCCCGCAGGGGAGTGGTGGAGTAGGGCAGGTCGATGCCCGCCATCCACTTCTCCAGCTGGGCCTTGCCGTCGGGGTCGTCGGTGACGTAGAACTTCACCCGGGCGGCGCCCTTCATTTTCTCCAGCAGCGCGTCGTCCACGTAGTCCCAATACTGCCGGTTCTGCTCCAGAAAGGTCTTGAAATCGTTTTCATCCTCGATGGCCAGACCGGTGGCGCCGTTCATGGTGAGCCTGGCGCACAGGTCGTCCAGTTGAGGTTCGGTGGTCTCCACCGTGACCTCCAGCCATGTGGTATCCATAGATGCAGCTCCTTCGGAAAAATTACCGCTTGGTGCCCAGGAAGAAGAGGGCCACCGTGCCGGGACCGGCGTGGGCGCCGATGACGGGGCCGATGGTGTTGATGACCACGTCCCTGGTGCCGAAGCGCTTCCGCACGTCGGCGGCCACCTTCTCGGCGTCGGCCAGGCAGTCGCCGTGGCTGATGAAGACGGTGTCCACGTCGGTGGCCGTCTGCTCCATGTGGTCCACCAGGGCGGTGAGGGAGGCGCCCCGGCCCCGGGCCTTGCCCATGCTGATGAGGTGGCCCTCGTCGTCCACGTGGAGGACGGGCTTGATGGAGAGCATGGTGCCCACCACGGCGGTGGCGGCGGAGATGCGGCCGCCCCGCTTGAGGAAGTGGAGGTCGTCCACGGTGAACCAGTGGCACAGGCGGAGCTTGTTCTCCTCCACCCAGTCCCGGACGGCCTCGATGCTCTGGCCCCGCTTCCGCTCCTGGGCGGCCAGCCACACCAGCAGGCCCTGGCCCATGGAGGCGCACAGGGTGTCCACGGTGTAGATCTTCCGGTCGGGGTACTGCTCGGAGAGCTCATTTACCGCGATGACCGAGGACTGGTAGGTGGTGGACAGACCGGAGGAGAAGGCCAGCACCAGCACGTCCTTCCCGGCCTGGAGAAGGGGCTCCAGCATGGCGGTGTACTCGGCCACGTTGACGGCGGAGGTGGTGGCCATCTCCCCCTCCCGGAGCATCCTGTAAAAGGCGTTCAGATCCATCTCCCGGCCGTCGGGGTAGTTGTGGTAGGTCTTGCCCTGGACGGTGAAGGACAGGGGCAGCACCTCCAGCCCCAGCTCGGCCACCATCTCGGCGGACAGATCGGCGGAAGAGTCGGTGACGATGACAAAGTCGGACATAATTTGATTACCTCCTGTATCGAAGGGAGCAGATGCTCCTTAAAGTGATCATTTTTTTCGGCGCTCCGGCTTTTCCTCCCGGGGGGCGATGAGGGAGAGGATGCGCTGGCAGGCCAGCTTGTCGGCGTAGCTGCGCAGAGCCAGCCGCAGGGCCAGCCGGGGCAGGTCCTCCCGGCTCAGGTCGGGGTCCAGCACCTCGGCGGTGCAGTCCAGAGCCAGGGAGAGCTCCTGATAGAAAGCGGCGTACAGCTTTTCCGGGTCCCGGCCGGCGCTGCCGTTTTCCAGCAGGGTGCGGGTGTCCCGAACGGAGAGGACCTGTTTGAGGGCGCAGATGGCGGTGAGATAGCCCAGGTGGGTCTTACTGTACTTCTTGCCCTCGGCCCGGGGGAGCAGGCCGTCTTTGATATAGTTGTTCACCATGGCGGGGGTCAGGGCCTCGCCGCCGTCATAGGAGATGAGCTGGCGGGAAATGTAGGAGATGACCTGGTCCATATAGAGGCCGATGTCGGGAAAGCTGTCCCACACCATGGGGCGCTCCTCCTCCAGCCGCCGCTTGAGTTCCTCCAGTTCCTCCAAAGGACGTCACACCTTTCATCATTTTGAATATGACATTTCAGCATATCGATATGAATTATACCACGATTCCGGCGGCACGTAAAGGGAGGAGGCGGGTTTTGCTCAGGCCTGGCGGGCATCCAGCCCGGTGGCGGCGGCGAAGAAGCCGGCCCACTGGGCCGAGCGGAAAAAGACCAGCTGGCCGGGCAGGCGGATGTCCTCCACGGTGAGGAAGCGCTTTTTCTCCTCCCGCTCAGCCAGCAGGCCGTTGAGGTGGGTGAGCAGGCCCATGTCCAGCCAGGCGCCCAGGTCCTGGGCCTCGTACCGGCAGGCCTCTCCATTGAGGGTAAAGGTGAGGGTCCGCTTGCCGTCGACGGCGGGAGCCAGGTCGCCGCCGGAGAGGTCTGCTGCCCCGCCGGTGAGGGCGGAGAGGCCCTGGAGCAGGTCCCGGTACATGGTGTCGGGGTCGGGGGATTCGGGGACCGTTACCAGGGCCTGGTCGGGCTCGTCCTGGGCCAGACGGCACAGGAGGGAGAGGTAGGCAGGGTCCTCGTAGGACTCGGGATGGGACTGGAAGTGGGCCTCCAGATCGGGGGAGAAGCGGAAGCTCAGCCGCTTGAGGGTGGCCAGCTGCTGGTCCACCGGCACCGCCGGGCGGCGGAGCTGGGAGGAGAGGAGACCGGCAAAGTGGTCGAGATCCATAGATATTCCGTCCTTTCTCACTCAGGGGGTGACCCGGCGGGCCAGCTCCAGGGCCAGCCGGAAGTAGGCCTCCTTGGCGTCCTGGGGCAGCTTGCCCAGCAGGCCGGGGTCCCAGAAGTCGCCCCCAAGGTTATCTTCGGTGTAGAGGAACTGGTAGAATTCCACGCCCCGGAATTGACACACCGCCGCGCAGGCGGCGCACTCCATGTCCACGCACAGGCAGCCCTCGGCCTGACGCCGGGCCACGTTCCGCCGGGTCTCCCGGTAGAGGGCGTCGGTGGTCCAGGTGCGGCCCTCCACAAAGGGCACCCCCAGCTCTGTGAGGACCTGGGCGGTGCGGGGCGCGGTATCCAGAGCAATATAGTCCTCCTCCGGGGGAAGGTAGTGGTAGCTCACGCCCTCGTCCCGGCGGGCCGCGGTGGGGACGATGAGGTGGCCGCCGGGCAGGTCACGGGTCAGGGAGCCGCAGGAGCCGAAGAGGATGAAGCGGCGGGCGCCCCGGGCGATGACCTCCTCCATCATGCCGGCGGAGGCGGCGCTCCCCAGCAGGGTCTGGTAGAGGCCGAAGGTCCTGTCCTGGTAGTTGATGGCGTAGATGGGGATCTGGAAGAAGACAGGCAGATGGCCCAGCACCCGGGTGCCCGGCCAGCCGGCGGCGGCCTGGGTCAGGGAGGGCTGGAAGGTGACCACCACCGTCTCGGGAAAGCCCTCCACCGGCGCGGCGGCGTG
>CALWYC010000113.1 GCA_944385655.1 uncultured Intestinimonas sp.
ATGAACTGGGCCTCGATGGCGGGGGCCCGGACGGTGAGGATGGGCTCGCCGGGGAAGATGGGGGTGCCCTCGGGCACGGCCCAGATGTCGCCGGTGAAGCGGAAGTTCAGCAGATACTGGAGGAACTCCTCGGAGAAGACGCCCTTGCCCCGCAGGAAGTCGATGTCCTCAGGGGTGAAGCGCAAGTCCTGGATATAGTCGATGATCTGCTCCAGGCCGGCGGCGATGGCGAAGCCGCCCCCATCGGGCACGTCCCGGAAGAAGACGTCAAAATAGCAGATCTGCTTGTCGATGCCGGTCTGGAAATAGCCGTTGCCCATGGTGAGCTCATAAAAATCGCACAAAAGGGTGTAGTTGTCGGTATGCTTCATGTTCCGTCCGTCCTTTCGCCTGCCGGCCTTGCCGGGGCGGTATTATCGGTTGACGACCGCGATGTGGATGCCCTCCAGCACGTCCAGGGCCTTCTGGTGGAGCTCCGGGTCGTAGGAGGCGGTGAGCCGGGCGTCCACGGTGATGGCGGCGTTGGGGAGGGCGGCCTTCACCATGACGGCGTTGGAGAGCACGCAGATGTGAGACACCAGCCCGCACAGCACCACCGTATCATAGTCCCGCTCCCGGAGCCAGTCGGCCAAGTCCAGAGAGGGGAAGGTCCCCTTCTCAAAGACCGGGTCGCCGGGCAGGAGGGAGGCCCCCGCCTGCCCGTAGAGCTGCCAGCCGGGGGTGTCCTTGATGCAGTGGGCCACCGGCAGCTTTTTCCCCTCCATGGTATCGGCGTAGTCGGCGCCGTGGGTGTCCATGGTGAAGATGACGTCACCGCCGCCGGCGCGGACCGCGGCGATGCGCCGGGCGATGGGGCCGTCCAGCGCCTCCGCCCCGGCGAAGCCCAGGACGCCGTCCACGAAGTCCTTCTGGTAGTCCACCACGATGAGCAGCTCTTTCACTGTCCCCGCCTCCTGTTCTGCTGGAAAAGGGGGTAAATTTGACATACATTATATGCGTTTTTTACGAAAAATGCAAGGGCGGGGGCAAGAATACTTGGTCATATTTATTGATTAACGATAAAAAAACATTGACAAACAATAGAATACATGGTATTTTTGGTGTGGAAAGGGGGGCTGCCCATGCCCATGACAAATGTGCGGAAACTGGCCAGGGTGCTGAAGGTCCTGGTCACCATCACCTTTGTGTGCAACCTCATCGCCCTGGTGCTGGTGCCAGATCTGGTCCTGATCCAGGATGTCTTGCCCCTTATGTCAGATTTCCTGCCAAAGATCCAGTGGGACATCGTCAAGTTCATTTACATCTTCGGCTGTGCGATCGTATACCTTCCCAATGCCTGGGCGACGGTATGGGGTTCTGAGCATCACTATGTCGAGCTCACGCTCTTTCTCTTCTTCTGCGGCGTCTGTACGGCGGTGATCCTGTGGCAGGCCCGCCGTGTGCTGGACACCATTCTGGCGGGCGTTCCCTTTCAGAATGCCAACGGGATCAGTCTCCGCCGGGCGGCGGTGTGCTGCTTTCTCATCTCGGCCGCCGCCCTGGTCCGGCTGCTGTGGGGATTCTGGTATTACGCCTCCATCCAGCCCCTCCTGACCTACAATGCACTCTTCATCCCCGTCTTTTTCATGGGCGGGCTGCTGTGTCTGGTCATGTCCGCCCTCTTCCGCCAGGCGGCGGAGCTGAAGGCGGAAAATGACCTGACCATCTGAGGGGGTGCCGGTATGCCCATTGTGGTGAATCTGGATGTGATGATGGCCAGGCGGAAGATGAGCCTGGGGGAGTTGGCCCAGAAGGTGGACATCACCCTGGCCAACCTCTCCATTTTGAAGAACAACCACGCCAAGGCGGTGCGCTTCACCACCCTGGAGGCCATCTGCAGGGCCCTGGACTGCCAGCCCGGGGACATTTTGGAGTATGTGCCGGAGGATGAGACGCCATGATCACGCTGATCTTATTGGGCGCTCTGGTGCTGGGGGTGCTCTCCTGGGCACTGGGAGGTGCGGCCATTTTTCGGTGGAGACAAGAACTGTCCGCTCTCAGTCTGGGAAGCTGCGCCATTGTCCTGCTGCTGTCCTGTATCTACTTTTGCGAGGAGGTCCAGGCGCAGCACTGGGACAATCTGACGGATACCGCCGATGCCCTGCTGTTTGCCGCCGCCGTGCAGATGATTGTGGCCCTGCTCCTGAACGCCGCCGCCTGGGCCGTGGCGCGGCTCCGCGGCCGTCACAGGTACAGATAAGAAAACCAGCCCGCCGGTCCTCTGGACCGGCGGGCTGGAGACTGTCGAAAAAGTGGCATCACGCAAAATAAGCCACGGGGGAAAAGTGTGAAAGGGGGGCGGTGAGCCCCCACTTTCGCGTGCAGTCAGGAACTTTTTCGATGAAATCGAAAAAGTCAGCAGCTTGTCGAAAAAGCCAGAAACGGCTTTTTCGACAAGCTGACCAGCCCGCCGGTCCTCTGGACCGGCGGGCTGGTTGCTTTATTTGCGGTAATCGTCGCCCACACAGGCGAAGTTGGCGGTGAACAGGGCCAGCCGGGCGCCGGCCTCGTCGGTGATGTCTACCTGGACCACGCAGCTCCGCCGTCCCCGGCGGAGGAGGGTGGCTACGGCGGTGATGACGCCCTCCTTTGCCCCCTTGAGAAAGCGGATGTCGGCGCACTCGGTGACGTACTTCCGGCCGTCGGCCCGGCACAGGGCTCCGGAGGCGGCGTCGGCCAGGGTGAAGTAGACCCCGCCGTGGACCCCGCCGCCGGCGTTCCGGCTGTTGGGGCCGATGACGGCTTGGGCCACCACCCGGTCGGGCGACACCGAGCACACCGTGATGCCGCTGTGGAGCATGTAGGCGTTGTTTTGGTTGGTGTACGCCAGCACCTCGTCGCAGTGATCCATGGCCTCAGTCCTCGTCGGCCAGGAGAATGTGGCCGCCCTCCAGCCGGGAGACCACCGCCAGGGACTCCACCCGGATGCCCATGCGGCGGAGCACGTCGCCGCCGTCCTTGGTGGCCTTCTCGATGGCCACGCCCACGCCTGCCACCTCAGAGCCGGCCTTGGAGACGATCTCCAGCAGGCCCAGGGTGGCCTGGCCGCTGGCCAGGATGTCGTCCACCAGCAGCACCCGGTCGTCCTCGTCCAGGTAGCGCTTGGAGACCCGGATGGTGTAGGACTTCTCCATGGAGAAGGAGTGGACCTCGGCGGTGTAGACCTCGGGGTCGATGTAGCCGGTCTGAAACTTCTTGGCGTAGATGGCGGGGACGCCCAGATGCAGGGCGGTGAAGCAGGCCACGGCGATGCCGGAGGACTCCACGGTGAGGACCTTGGTGATCTTCTCGCCCTTGAAGCGCTTGGCCAGAGCCTTGCCCACGCGCTCCAGGAGCTCCACGTCCATGCAGTGGTTGAGGAACATGTCCACCCGGATGATGTCGCCGTTCCCCACCTCGGCGTCCTTCAGAATGCGTTTTTTCAGTTCTTCCATTTCCTTTTGTTCCTCCGTCCTCATATGAACGCGTCAAAATGGGTCAGGTCAGCCGGCCCGCTCCCGGCAGCGGGCCAGGAACCACTCAAAGAGCTTGGCGCCGTCGTTGGCGTCCGGGCGGCGGAGCGCGTAGGACATGCGCTCGGGGTGGAACTGCACGGCCAGGATGGGCAGAGAGGCGTGCTCCATGGCCTCCACCACCCCGGACTCGCTCCAGGCGGTGGCGGTGAAGCCGTCGCCCAGACGGTCCACCGCCTGGTGGTGGGAGCTGTTGGTGACCAGGGTGGGGCCGTAGAGGGTGTCCAGGATGGAGCCGGGCAGGGTGCGGATGGGGTGGATCTTGTCCCAGTGGCAGCCGGGGGAGGGGCGGTGGAAGAGGTTGCCCACAGGCCCCAGGTCCTGGATGAGGGTGCCGCCGAAGGCCACGTTCAGGACCTGGTGGCCCCGGCAGATGCCCAGGATGGGCTTTCCGGCGTCGGCAAAGGCCTTGGCCAGGGCCAGCTCGGCACGGTCCCGGTCCAGGTCGATGTCCTTGGAGCCCAGATTGGGCTGGCCGAAGAAGGAGGGGTCCATATCGTCGCCGCCGGCCAGCAGGAGCCCGTCGCAGGTGAGGTCCGGCGCCGGACAGTAGCCGCCCACGGGCAGGGCGCCGGCGCCCCGGAGGGCCTGCTGGTAGCTGACCCACTGTCCCTTGGAGGTGGATGCCAGGATGCGGAGCGTGTGCATGTCAAAGCCTCGTTTCCCAAAGTGTTGTGCCGCTGCGGACGCGGTGCCCGGCGGCGGATGATCCATTGGTCCATATTATAGCGGAAAGCCCCCGGGACTTCAAGACGCGGCATTGACAAAGCGGAAAAAATAAGGTATCTTTTATAGAGCGCGCCGCGCTTACCATTTCATACGCAGCGGTATCGAAGTGGTCATAACGGGGCTGACTCGAAATCAGTTTGGGAGCAATCCCACGAGGGTTCGAATCCCTCCCGCTGCGCCAGCTCGTCGCAAGCGACATATCGCTTGCGACGAGCTTTTTCATTTCATTGCAAAGCTCGTCCCGCGCTCATTCTGCTGCTCCTCGCTTCCAAATCACAACCGCTGCGCTGGGTTGTGATTTGGTTTTAGGGGTAGAACTGAGAGCTGCTGGCATCTATACTGTTGCGATGTTCCACGTCGGAGCAAAGTCCGCTTTGCTCCGACGTCTTTTTATGCCTGCGGCAAAAAAGACGCCATCCGCCTGCTCCCTTGCTCCTCCTCTCCAAATCGAACCCGCTGCGCTGGGCTTCGATTTGGTCTTTGGTGCAGACTTGTGGGCCGCTGCATCTTTTTCGGCAACAAAAGACACGTCGCCGCGGACTTCATATCGTTCGCGGCGACTTTTTTGCAAAAGGCACCTCTCACTTATTTGTCGCGGCTCTCATCCAAACCACAACCGCATTGCTGGGTTGTGGTTTGACTTTCGGGTGCGGTTCCGGGGAGTTGCTTTTCGGCAGGGAATGGAGAATAATAGAGAGTAAATGAGATATCGGTCGGAGAGGAGGGGGGACATGGACGTCGAAGCGCTGAGGGCGCTCTGGAAGCAGGAGGAGGGGGCGGCCCGGATCCACGGGTGGGATTTTTCCCACATCCACGGGCGGTATGAGGAGGAAGGGGACCTGCCCTGGGACTACGGGGCCATCGTCCGGAGCCATCTGCGGGCAGAGACCAGGGTCCTGGACTACGACACCGGCGGGGGAGAGTTCCTCCTCTCCCTGGGGCATCCATATCACCTGACCTGGGCCACGGAGGGCTACCCGCCCAATGTGGCGCTGTGCCGGCAGCGGCTGACGCCGCTGGGGGTCCACTTCCGGGCCTGCCGGGACGCCTCCGCCATCCCCTTTGGGGATGGGAGCTTTGACGTGATCCTCAACCGGCACGGCGATTTCCACCCGCCGGAGCTGTACCGGCTCCTGGGGGAGGGCGGCGTGGTCGTGACGGAACAGGTGGGCGGGGAGAACGACCGGGATCTGGTGGAGCTGGTGCTCCCCGGCCTGGAGCCGCCCTTCCCCCACCTGAATTTGGAGACGCAGCGGGCGGCCTTCCGGCGGGCCGGCTTTCAGATCCTGCGGGCGGAGGAGGCCTTCCGCCCCATCTCCTTTTATGATGTGGGGGCCTTCGTGTGGTTCGCCCGGATCATCCGGTGGGAATTTCCCGGCTTTTCCGTGGACAGGTGCTGGGAAGGCCTGCTGAAGCTGCAGCGGATGGTGGAGCGGGACGGAAAGGTCACGGGCACGATCCACCGCTACCTGATCGTGGCCGGGAAATCGTGAGGGGAACTCCCACGATCGACAGCATTCACCTGAGGCAAAACGAGCCGGTGGTTTTCAACACCACCGGCTCTTACTCATCAACGTCATCTTCAAAAGAGTATTCATTCAATTCCTCAAAATCCAGAAACTCCGCCAAGGTCATATTGAACGCCAGTGCGATTTTATGAAGGGTCTTTACCCTGGGATTTTTCGTCAGTCCACGCACGATATTGTCCAGTGTGGACTGCTTGACGTCACTCATATTTGCGAGTTTGTTGATTGCGATCCCACGGTCCCTGCACAGCTTGCGGATCCGCTTCACGTAAAGCTCCGAGTATTCCATAGCAGCCCCTTGTCATTATCATTACCCATTTTTGGGTTACTATGATGATAACAACGAAGGAGGAATGGATTACCCGTATACGGGTTGATATTGCAAATATCGCGGCCTTACAATAATACTACCCGAATTCGGGTAGTATTATTGTAAGGGGGCGGTGTAATGTTTGCCTGTACCTTTTTTGGCCACCGTGACTGTCCGGCGAGTATCAGGCCGAAGCTGCGGGCGGCGCTGACGGAGCTGATTGAGGAGCAGGGCGTGGACCGCTTCTATGTGGGCCAGCAGGGGAACTTTGATGCCGTGGCGCGGGGGGTACTGCGGGAGTTGGCAGAAACATACCCGCACATCCGCTATTCTGTGGTGCTGGAGCGGCTGCCGGGGGAGCGCAGGGACGGCGGGGATCTCTCGGACACCATCTTTCCGGAGGAGCTGGAGGGCGCTCCGCCCCGCTGGGCCATCTCCCGGCGGAACGAGTGGATGCTGGAGCGCTCCGACTTTGTGGTGACCTGGATCACCGATAAGGTACAATAAGTTTCGCAAATTGAAAAGTAGAAAAAAAGAGACATGGTTTGCAGAACTCTGGTAGAATGAAG
>CALWYC010000114.1 GCA_944385655.1 uncultured Intestinimonas sp.
CCCATTCTCCGTCGAAGTCACGCTCCCCGGTATCCGGGTCGATGGTGACCACAAAAACCACCACAGGTCTCCCGGCCTTCTCCACCCGCCGGCGCAGCTGCTCCAGCGTCAGAGGGACCATTTTCGTGGCGTCACGAGAAAGGTCTCCGGTCGGCTTGCGAGATCGGTCTGCTCCTCTCCACCGAAAGCACTCCTCCCCTTCCCAGCCGGGACAGTGGTCCTCCTCGGGGCAGTCGTAGTGACAGAAGGGACAGCACTCCGTGTCGTGGTCCCTGCGTTGGCGGATGGTGAGGGCCATGGCCTCCATGTCCCGCACAGCGGCGGTCAGAGCCGTCTCGGCCTCATCTGCCCGGGCCGACTCTTCCTCCAATTTCGCTTTGACGCCCCGCAGAATAGCGCAGCCATGAACGCCACAGTCCTGTTCCCAGCCGCAGCCCAGGCAGGCCAGACTTCCCGTCTCCACCACCAGCCGCCCCAGCGCCTTCAGCAGTTCACTCCTCGTCTTCATCCGGTTCCTCCTCCAGGTCCTGCCGCTCCCAGGTCAGCCCCTCGGGGATGGGCGGACCAGCGAACCAGCACACCACATGGACGCTGATGGGCAGATCCGCCACCGCGTAACACCACCTGCCGTCCTTCCAGTAGAGCAGCCGTCCGCCGTCGGACATGGGCCCCGTCAGGCACCAGTAGTACCCCTCCGCCTCCGGCGCCCCGAAGTGCCAAACCAGCGCCCCGCCTCCCGAATGCAGCTCCTCCGTGAGCCCCAGCACATAGTCGGCGGAGCAGCGGAGGGTCTGGGCGATCTGCTCCGGATGGGACAGCTGCTCAGGGGCAAGGTCGTTGTTGTAGAAATACTTGTCCCCGAACTCCCCGGCGGCATAGGCCCGGAGCTCGGCCACCGACACCGCCGCATAGTAGCTCCGGGGCTGGATCTCCGCCCCATCGTCCAGGCCGGCGGCCTCCGCCGCCCGGAGGAGCCGGGCCGCGCTCCGCTGGATGTCCGCCCGGTATTTCCGCTGCTGCTCCGCCCGCCGCTCCTCCTCGGCACGGGCGGCGTCCTCCCGGCCCTCCTTCCGCAGGGCCCTGGCCTTGGAACACATGCGGTCGCAGGCATAGCAGCTGGCCTTGGCCTGACTGCACGCCAGGCAGCACTTCTCCCCCAGGCAGAGCTCAAAGGGATGCTCCGCGTCGTGCCGGAGGAAGGCGTCTCCCCGGCGGCAGGGGCTGCCGTCCGGGCAGGAGAAGGCGGGCGCCCACGCCGCCCCGCTGTTTCCGGCCTCCAGCAGCCGCTCCGCTGCCCCGCCGGAGAGGGGCTTGTCCCCGCAGATCCGGAAGAGACGCTCCTGGAGGGCCTCCGGCATCCGGGCCAGGGCGTAGGCGGTCTGTTCCGGCAGGGCGCTCCGCTGGAACGGGCCCTGCCACTGGGAGATGAGGTGCTCCCGGATCACCTTCAGCCGGGCCAGCTTGGGGGCGGACACCTTGCAGGCCGCCGCCACCTGGTCCCGCATCCGGCCCGGAAATTCATACCCCTGTTCCTTGAGCTGGTAGAGCAGCTTCTCCACCTCCTCGGCCTGGCGGGCGATCTCCGCCGCGCTGAGCACCCGGGTGGCGCTGTTGGCCATGATGAGCCGCAGCTCCCGCAGCTCGGGAGAGGCGTCATCCGTCTCCACGATGCAGGGGACGGCGGTCCACTTCTGCTCCTCCTCCGACAGGAGGGCCAGGGCGGCCCGCCTCCGGTGGCCGGAGACGATGGTGTACCGGCCGTTCTCTCCGGGGCGTACCCGGAGGGGCTGCTGGAGCCCGCAGAGCTGGATGTTGGCTGCCAGCTCCTCCAGGCCGTCCAGGGAGTAGAAGTTCCCCGGGTCCTGGTCCAGCCTGTCCAGGCCGATGTACTGGATCTGCTCCCGGGTGTCCGACTTGGACACGCCCTCCCCCACCGCGGCCTGGAAGGCGGCGGTGATGTCGAACTTCCGGCCCATCACGTCTCCTCCATCAGCTCGGCCACGAAGGCCCGGTAGTCCTGGGCGGCGGCGCTGCGGGGCGACCAGGTGACCACCGGCTCCCCGGTCCAGGTGGACTCGTCCACCTTGGGGGAGCGCCGGATGTGGCTGCGGAACACCCGGCAGGGGGCGTTCTCCCGGAGCAGCTTCTCCCCCTGCTCCACGGCGTCACAGCGGTACCACACCGTGGGCAGGCAGCCGGCGATGTGGACGTCGGGATAGATCCGCCGGAGCCGCCGGATCTGGGCGGTGAGCTCGTTCATGCCCCGGACCGAGTAGGCGTCCAGCTTGATGGGGATGACCACGTCGGTGCTGGCGGCGATGGCAGCGGCGCAGGCCGGAGACAGGGCCGGCGGGCAGTCGATGACCATGACGTCGCAGGCGTCGTCCTCGGCCAGGGCGTCCCGCAGGTCCCGGATGGCCCCCATGTGGGGCCTCCGGCCCTCCAGGAGATCGGCGTCCAGGTTCCGGAGGTCGTCGTCTGCCGGCAGCACGGAGAGCCCCCGGATGCCGCTTTCGTAGATGAGGTTCTCATAGTAGGGCTCGTCCCCCATCAGCAGCCCGGCCAGGGTGTTGTACTCCCCCGGCGGCAGCAGGGACTGGGTGGCGTTGGCCTGGGGATCGGCGTCCGCCAGCAGCACCCGCCGGCCGTATTCCGTGGCCAGGATGGCCGCCACATTCACGGCGGTGACCGTCTTCCCCACCCCGCCCTTCAGATTGACGATGGCGATGGTCTTCATTGTCACTGCTCCTCTCATTAGTCTATGTACCCGGACCGCCGGAGGTCTCCGCCCCCTTCAGGAAGGGATTCTCCTCGTCGTCATCCTCCGGGAACCGGATCTGGCGGCCGGTGAGCTCCCATCCGTAGTGCCGGTTGGGGTCGCCGGTGCCCGACTTGTAAAAGCGCCGGGAGGTCTCGTCGAAGGTGAGGCCGATCTGCTTCCGAACACCATAGAAGCGGTTCTTCAGGATGTTGAGCACCGTCTGGCCCTCTCCCGCCTCCCCCTTCTGGGTCCGCTCCAGGGCAAAGACGTTGTCGGCGAAGTTGGTGATGTCCCCGATGCCCCCCACGTCGTCCGCCGCCAGGTGCTTCTGGTCGGTCTTCTTGGGGTGGGCCACCAGGTGGACGTGGACCCCGTTGGACCGGGCGAAGGTGGCCAGGTCGTTGACGAAGGCCGACTGGGCCCGGTAGAAGTCGGCGTCCCGGGTCCCCTTGAACCGAGCCGTCATGATGTTGTCCACCAGGAAGACCTTGGCCCCGTACCAGCGGTGGGCGTAGCCGAAGAGCCGCAGGATGTTGGCCGCGTCGTGGACGGTGCTCTTGCCGATGTCGTAGAGGAAGAACCGCCGCCGGTACCACTCGTCAATCTGGGGCTGGACCAGGGGCGAGACCACGGGGACCAGCTTCCCGCTGCTCTTGTCCTTCTCCATGCGGATGTGGTCCGGCCCGGCGGCCTGGAGGCTGGTCCAGTACTTGAACTTCCAGGCCGGCAGCTCCCCGGAGTAGGCGCACACCGTGGCGTCCTGGTCCAGGGCCTCCAGCAGCAGCTGGCTGAGCAGAGTGCTCTTGCCCTCCCCCCGGCGGCCCGTCCACACGGACAGCTCCCCCATGAGGAAGCCCCCGATGGCCTGGTCCAGGTTGGGGATACCGGAGCGCACCTTGGGCATCCTGGCCACGTCCGGCTGGCCCACGTCGGCCAGGTCCAGCAGGCCGTAGACCGGCAGCTCCACCACGTCCAGGAGGATCTGCTCCATGGCCTTGGGGCCGAAGTTCTCCTTCAGGGCCTGGACGGTGGGGCAGCCCCGGAAGGCCTGGTCCTGGGCCACGGAGACCGGGATGACATTGAGCCGCCGCCGGATCTCCTCCACCATCACCGCCCGGCGTTCCCGGTCGGGGCAGACCACCACCAGGTGCTCGAACCGGGAGACGAAGGCCTCGCACTTGGTCAGATCCTCCCACTTGGCGCCGGTGGCCAGACAGACGGCGTTGATCTGGATGGCCAGCACGCTCTCCGGGCTGTCGCAGAACCACAGTCCCCGGGGCTCCGCCGGGTCCAGGAACCAGGAATCGTAGACCAGGTACTGGCTCACATCGGGAAGGTCACTCCACATCCCAGCGCCCCTCCTCTCCCTGGCCCGAGGGCTTGTCCTGGGTCTTGGGCGGATAGACGGTGATCCAGCCCCGGGAGGCCGCCAGACTGAGCATGTCCAGCTTCACCTCGTCGCTGCCCCCGGAAAAGCGGTCCAGCCGATTGAGGATGGCCTTGTAGGCCGCCGGGGTGTGTCTGGCCTTTTTCTCCTCCATCCGGACAGAGACGAAGTTCTCCAGCTCCGCCCGCAGGGCCTCCGGCTTCCCCTCCGCCCAGGCACCGAGGAGGGCTCTGGACGCCTCCGGAAGCTCCACCTTCTCCCCCTTCCGTCTCCTGGGCTTTTCCGCCGGGGGACTATAGGGGGTATTTAACTGGTAAGTAACTGTACCTTTAATACATTTCCCCGTTTGGGGAAATGGTGTGCACGGTTCGGTGAAATCCATTTCACCATTTGGTGAAATGGGCGGCGCACCTTCCTCAGGTGTACACAGTTCCGTGAAATCCATTTCACCGTTTGGTGAAATGGGCGGCGCACTTTCCCCATATGCCTCCAGGACCTTGTCCCCCAGTGCATACCACAGGGTGCGGTCGGTCTTGTCCTCGCTGAAATTGCCGGTGCGCAGGGCCCCCGCCTCCTTCAGCCCAGCCACGATCCGCTCGATCTGCCGCCGGCTCCAGAAGGGAAAGAGCTCTGTGAGGGCCTTCATGGTGTTGTAGGTCCAGTACCGCCCCTCGTGAAAGTGGCGGCCGTTGGCCCGGTTCTTGGCCGTCCAGAAGGCCATGCAGTGGAGGAAGATGGCCCCGTCCACCCCGTACTCCGCCGCCAGTTCGGCCCGGAAATGGTACTCCACCACCTGTCCCACCCCCTACAGGAGATACTCGACCCAGCCGGGCAGGCCGATAGCCACGGCGATGCACCCGAGCACCACAGCGCTCTCCCGCAGGATGCGCAGGGCCCGGCGGCGCTCCGCCCTGGTCATCTTCCGCCAGGCCTGGCGCAGCCAGGCAAAGGGATGCTTCCGCCGTCTCTGTGCGCCCCAGCCTTTCCCGGCGGGGCGCCACTGGGCGTCCTGAATGTTGTACATGAGATACCTCCTCCTTGATGCTCCGTGCCGCTCCTGGCGCGGCGGGTCGCGGTGACGCCAGAGGCGGGCGTCCTACCGGGGGAAAGAGCCGGTTCCGCCTGATCCCCGCCGCCCCAGCGGCGGCACGGTATGATCCTTTGTAAGGCTTGTCCCCTCTCCGCGCCGCCCGGCGGCGGCGCGGTCCGTCCCCTACCAGATGCCCTGGTCGATGAGGCACTTGACGGCCGTCTCCTGGATGCGGCGGCGGCCGGCGGCCCGCTCCTCCTCGGTGGGCGGCACCTCCTTGTGGATGGTGTAGCACTTGGTGACCCCCATCTTGGGGCCGTAGTCGATGAAGGTGGCCGCGTCGGCCAGAAAGGGTGTCCCGCTGGGGTCGATGGTCAGATCTATGTAGGAGTCCACCCCCTCCCGCCGGGTGATCGTCACCTCGTAGGTCTTGCCGCAGATGGTCCGGGTCAGATGCTCCACTGTCTCGATGACTGCCATTCCACATCACCTCCGTTCAGCCTATGGCACGTCCGGCTCGTCCTATGCCCCGCCCTGCCGGGCGCACCGCAGCTCCAGGGCGGCCTCCACGATCCCCTCGAGCTCGTCCAAGATCTCGTCGAACTCCGGGCGCTCACCGGTGTCAATGACGTTGTCCTCCGCGATCTCCATGAGCCGCCGGTTTCTCTGGGAGTCGGCAAACCTGTAGATGCGGTTGGTCAGCTTGGCGCTGGCCTCCAGCACCGACCGGGGCTGGATCTCCGGCACCACCCGGCTGTACATGGCGTTTTTCTCACGGGCGTGCCATGCGATCAGATGCAGGGCGTTGTACAGGATGGACATGAGGTCCACCACATCATCGGGCGGCGTCCGCTGTCCGGTCTCATAGGCCCGCATGGACTCCACACTGATACCCAGCCGCTCCGCTGCCGCCTCCTGGGTGAACCCGGCGGCCTTGCGGCAGATTTTGTAGATATTCCGGCATTCCTCCGGCATGGTAAAACCCTCCTTCACAGGGGTATGATAGTTGCAGAGATCAACAGGCCTCGGCGTCATCCGGGACGATCTCGATGGCGCCGTCCTGCCGGCACACTACCAGGGCGGCATCGTGGTACCGGTCCATAATCCGTACCGCATTCCGGGTGACGATCTCCACGGCTCGCAGCTCGTCCGGCTGGAACTGCTCCTCCAGCCAGGCACGGATCTTGGCCTGCTCTGCTGTCTGTGCAATGAACATAGCAGATCTCCTTTCCAGTGACTTTCCTTGTCCCTTCCTGCAACCTGTGGTAAAATGTGGGCGGCAGGAGGGAGATGAAATACTTGGATAGCGCATCGATTGAAAAAGCAGTTGATTCGGCTTTTGATTTTTGTATAAAAGAAGAGGTGGTCCGACATGAGACTAGATGCCAACTGCGTCCGAAACATCCTTCTCTTCCTGGAGTCCCAAAGCCATATTGTTACAAACCAAGACGGAGAGATTGAGAACAACGG
>CALWYC010000115.1 GCA_944385655.1 uncultured Intestinimonas sp.
ACCGCCGCCCGCCGGAGGGAGAGGAGGACATCTGATGTCAAACTGCAAACTATGCCTTGCGGACTGTGCCTTTAGTGGAAAGGACATGAAAAAGGGCACCTGCAAAGGATACATCCCCATGACCAACTCCGACCGCGTCCGGGCCATGAGCGATGAGAAACTGGCCAAGGCTATCAATCTTCTGGCGGAAGGCGAGTCGGTAATCCAATATTGCCGGCACCTTCCGGAGTGCGACGAGGATTTGGAGCGAGATACGGTCATTCCACTGGATCGCTGTGAGAAATGTGCGCTCCACTGGCTCCAGCAACCTGTAAAGGAGGACACCACATGCTGATCGTCACCATCCAGGTCAACGCGCCGCCGGGGGCGGCGGAGTGTGTGAAGGAGGTTTTGGGCATGGCCCTGGAGCAGCTGGGCGACGCCCGGGTGGTCTCCATTAAGGAGAAGCTGCCCGAGCAGCTGAAGCTGGACCTGGAATAGAGAAAAGCGCCGCCCACGACAGGGCGGCGCCTCCTCCTGTGAGTCCTTAAAACAGCCGCTTGACCTCCTCGGCCATGCGCCGGAGCTCCTCCAGCGTGGCGGGCTGGGGCTTGCGGGCGCGGATCTGCTCCCGGATGGGGGTGGGGAGCTGGGAGAAATAGGCCTGCATGACCGGGTCCTCTGCAAAGTTGGCATACCGATCGTCCATACGATCACCTCCGGCGGTAGCTTGCCCACAGACAGCAATGTTATCAGAAAGGAACCTGTGTCCGACTTGGACACACAGAAGAGAGCAGGGACGGCGCGGCGGCGGCCCCGCCCGTTCCCATTTCGGAAAGGAGCACATATATGAGCAGCGTATTGGTGGTGACAGTGCCCTCGGCGCTGGACGGCGACCTCTACCAGATGCGGGATTACGTCAGAGAGAGCCTGGAGCTGGGCGTCCTCATCGTGGGCAAGGGGGTCCAGTGGGAGCTGCTGGAGCTCCCGGAGCTGGGGGGCGTCCGGGTGCAGGACCCCGGAGGGACGGGACCGGACGGCCCTCCGGAGATGCCCGATGAGCCGGAGGGAGAGGTGGCCTTCACCGGATATGGGGCGAAGGAAAAACGGCGGATCTACGAGGCCCTTCGCCGGTACCGGGACCGCCACGGCCTGGGCTCCCTGGAGCCGCTGGCTGAGGCGGCAGGTCAGGACCTGACGGCGACGGCGCTCCGGGGGGCGCTGCTGGGGGGAAAGCTGCCCATGGAGACCTGGCGGGCCATCGGCTCCGCCCTGGACCGGCTGGACCCGGAGGGCTGAGATGGCGAAACGACTCAAGACCATCACCGCCGGGCGGCTGGTGTCCGGCGTCTGCTACACCGTGGCCACCGGCAGGGACACCGAGGCGGAGCGCACGGCCAAGCGCCGGATGTCCACCGAGGCCCAGGAGCGGATCAACCTCCGCCGGGCGTGGCAGAAGCTAGAGCTGCTCATCGCCGCCAACTTCGGCCCCGGCGACCTCCATGTGGTGCTCACCTACGACGACGAGCACCTTCCGGCGGACCGGCAGGCGGCGGTCCGGCTCCTCCGGAAGCTGCTGCGGCTCCTGCGCCGGCACCGGAAGGCCAGGGGGCAGGACCTCAAGTACATCTACATCACGGAGCAGCTCTCGGCGGAAGGGGGCCGGCTCCACCACCATCTGCTCCTCAACGGCACCGGCGGGGACATCGAGGTCCTGCGGTCCCTGTGGACCTGCGGCCAGGTGGAGCTGGAGCGGCTGGACCTCTGGCAGGGCTACGAGGCCCTGGCCAAGTACCTCACCAAGGAGCCCAGAGAGGTGGGCCGGGCCGAGGTGGGCGCCCGGTCGTGGACGCCGTCCGTGGGGCTGGCCAAACCCAAGACGGTGAGCGAGCCGGTGCCGGACAACGTGACCATCGCCGCGCCGGCCGGCGCCATCATCCTGGACCGCCGGGAGGAGCACAACGAGTTCGGCGATTACCTCTATTTGAAGTATCTGCTGCCGAACAGGAGGGAGGAGAAGAAGGGGACCAGGCCACCGCGCAGACGGAAAAGGGAATAGCCCCGCGTCTTTTATCTGTCTGGAAACCGTCTGTAACAACCGGGAGGGAGGAATAGAATGCGCACGGAAGCGTTGAAAATGGACCGGAATTGTGGTAAACTGATCGTGAAGGACGGATATGTGATATGTCCATCCTGCAAGATGCGGACGAGCCAGGTGGTCCGGCCGGATACGAGGGCGACACGCCTCCAGATCTGGTGCCGACACTGCAAGGCGATCCACATCGTCGATATCGAAAGTGGCCAGTGCTTTCTTAGCCAGTGCCCGACATGACCCCAGTGCGGGGGAAAGGTCGGGCGCTGGCTTTTTGTTTTGCCCGGAGGTGATAGCCCGTGGCCATGAAGCCGCTCCGACCCTGCCGGCACCCCGGATGTCCGGCGCTCACCCGCGAGGGCTACTGTCCCAAGCACAAGCCCAAGCAGGCCGAGCGCCGGGCCTCGGCGGAATACCACGGCTGGTACAGCCTGCCCGTATGGACCGACGACCTGCGGCCCGCTCAGCTCCTGCGGGAGCCGTTCTGCCGTGAGTGCGCCCGGCGGGGCGTCCGCACCCGGGCCATCGTGGTGGACCATGTCACGCCCCATCGGGGAGACTGGCAGCTGTTCATCGACCCGGCCAACCATCAGAGCCTGTGCGAGCGCTGTCACAACCGGAAGACCGCCCGGGAGCGGGCGGAAGAACGCAGAAAAAGAAACCGTTTTCGAGACCCCTGAGACAAAGAAGCGGCGGAACGCTCGGGCGCCCGCCCGCGCTCCCGCCGCGCCCGCACGCAGGCGCGGCAAGCCGGAGGCTTGCCGGACCCTTCCCCCAGTGCCAAAAAGTTTTGGGCGGAGGGGCGCAAGACCGTGCGGCCCCCTCCGTACAAGAAGTTTTCCCCATGGCCGCGTGAAAGGAGTGGATGCCATGCCGGGACCCAGACAGCCCACCGACCTGGTGAAGGCCAACGGGCGAAAGCACCTGTCCCAGGCGGAGGAGGACGAGCGCCGGGACCGGGAGGTCCATGTGCCGCCGCCGGATAAGGCTCAGCCGCCCCGGTGGCTGCTGAAGAAGTTCCATCGGGAGTTCACTGAGATCGGAGAGATCCTCCGCCAGGCCGGACTCTATACCGAGCTGGACCGGGATGTGCTGGGACAGTTTCTGGTGGCCCGGGACCGCTGGCTCCGGGCGGACAAGCTGGCCTCGGCCGCCATCCGGGACAAGGACGAGAAGCTGGCCAAGGAGTGGACCGGCGTCCAGGCCTCCTACTTCAAGCAGTGCCGCCAGTGCGCCGAGGTCATGGGCCTGTCCATCTCCTCCCGCTGCCGGCTGGTGGTGCCGGAGGTCCTGGCCAACGCCGCCAAAGGGGTGGACGAGACCGACGAGTTCACCCGTGCCCTGCGGGCCAGGCAGGCCAGGGCCATGGGGGAGTAGCCCATGGCGGCGCTGGACCGGGCGGCCGGGCAGTTCGTCTGCGACTTCGTGGAGCGCCTGCCCACCACCGACACGGGGAAGCCCTTCCAGCTCTACGACTGGCAGCGCGACGCCCTGATGGACTTCTACTCCACCCTGGAGCCAGACGGGGAGAGCGGGGAGCTGCTGCGGCAGTACCAGTATCTCTACCTAGAGATTCCCAAGAAGAACGGCAAGAGCGAGCTGGCCGCCGCCCTGGGGCTCTACCACCTGTTCGGGGACGGAGAGCTCAACGCCGAGGTCTACCTGTGCGCGGCGGACCGGGACAACGCCAGCATCGTGTTCCGGGCGGCGGTGTTCATGCTGGAGACCGCCCCCTGGACGGCCAAGATGATCGCCCGGGGCGAGCTGAAGATCACCAAGTCCAAGAAGCAGATCGAATACCGGCAGCTGCGCCGGGCGGAGAACGGCGGCAAGCGCTGGGTGACTGTGGGCCTGATGGCGGTGCTGTCCGCCGAGGCTTTCTCCAAGCACGGCTACAAGCCCAGCTGCGTCATCTTCGACGAGCTCCACGCCCAGCCCAACCGGGCCCTGTGGGACGTGATGACCGGCGCCGCCGGCGCTGCCCACGCACAGCCGGTGTGGATCGTGCTCACCACCGCCGGAGACGACCCGGACCGGAAGAGCATCGGCTGGGAGATCCACGAGCGGGCGGCGGCCATCCGGGACGCCCGACAGCTGCGTCAGATCCTGGCCCAGGGCGGCGATCCCCGGCAGGTGCTCTCCCTGCGCCGGGCAGCCCCGGAGGAGCTGCGGGAGGCCCAGGAGGCCCTGCTGGCCCGGGACGAGTCCAACTGGCTGCCCATCCTCTACGGCCTCACCGCCCTCTACGGGGACGACCCGGAGGCCCTGGAGCAGGTGGATATCTGGGACGAGTCCCTGTGGCGTCTGTGCAACCCCTCCCTTGGGAAGCACCTGACCCTGCGGACCCTGCGGCTGGAGGCCCAGGCGGCCAAGCGGAGCCAGGCGGCGGAGAAGCTCTTCCGCTGGCTCCGGCTCAATCAGTGGATCAGTGTGAAGGCGGTGGGCTGGGTGCCTCTCACGCTGTACGACAAGACCCAGTTCAACCGCCCGGAGTGGGTGGGGCTGAACGTCGTTGCCCGGCGGCAGGCCGTCCGGGACTGGCTGCGGGGCAAGAAATGCTACGGCGGGCTGGACCTCTCCAAGAGCACCGACCTCACCGCCTTTGTGCTCCTCTTCCCACCCCAGCCGGGCCTGGAGACCTGGGTGGCCCTCTTCTGGGCCTGGCGGCCGGAGGACGGGGTGGAGGAGGCCGAGCAGCGGGACCACGTCCCCTACCGGGACTGGGCCCGGGCGGGCTTCCTGGAGCTGTGCGAGGGGGACATCGTGGACTACAGCCGGGTGGAGGAGGTCATCCGGGAGGCGGCGGACGCCTTCGACCTCATCACCCTGGGCCTGGACCCGGCCATGTCCTGGACGCTGTCCCAGCGGCTCATGCAGGGAGGCATCGAGGTGCTGGAGATCTCCCAGACCATGCTGGGCATGTCTCCCGCCACCAAGAAGCTGGAGGTCCTCATCCGGGCCCACCAGATGCTCCACGAGCACAACACCTGCGCCCGGTGGAACTTCGGAAACGTCCGCTGTGCGGTGGACGGCAACGAGAACATGAAGCCCATGAAGAACCGCAGCACCGGCCGCATCGACATTACCGTGGCCTGGATCATCGCCATGGCCACGGCCATGGTCAAGGAGGCGGCCAAGCCGGATCTGGCGGCGGCCATGGAGCGGCCGGGCTTCAGCTTATAGGGTGTCCGAGTCGGACACGGAAGGAGGAGTCGGATGAAGCGATGGAAGAAGGCGCTGAGCCGCCGAGGCGCCGAGCTGGTGCTGGCGGCGGGGGCGGCCGCGGTGGCGGTGGGAGCGGGGCTCATTTACCTGCCGGCCGGGCTCATCGCCGGCGGAGCCCTGGCCATGGCCGGCGCAGTGCTCAGCATCCTGGGAGGAGGTGAGGGCCGGTGAGCATGACCCAGGGCATCCTGGCGCTGGCCCGGTCCCCTACCGTCAGAAAGGCGGTGACGGCGGAGAGCCTGGTGGCCGCCGGCTATCCCGTGAGCGGCACCGAGGCAGGTGAAAGCCTGGCCCGGAAGCTCTCGGCGGTGGACCGGTGCATTGAGATCCTCAGCGACTCCATGGGCAAGCTGCCCTCCTACATCATGGACAGCAAGACCCGGCAGCGGGTGGACCTGCCCCTGCTGCGCTTCCTCAACGTGCGGCCCAACGAGGCGCATAATCCGACAGTGATGAAAAAGATGGTTGAGACCAGCCGCCTGGTCACCGGCAACGGCTACGAGTGGATCTTGCGGGACCCCCGCACCGGGCGCATCACGGAGCTGATCCCCGTGCCCGGGGAACTGGTGGAGCCCTGGCGGGACCAGAGCGGCCGGGTGTGGTACACGGTGACCCACCCCTGGACGGGGGAGCCCATGCGGCTGCCACAGGAGGACATCTGCCACTACAAGGCCGCCTCCCGGGACGGGCTGAAGGGCGTGGGGGTCCTCCGCCGGGCCAGCGAGGTCATCGCCTCCAGCCTGGCGGCCCAGCAGTATGAGCGCTCCTACTACGAAAACGGCGGCCAGCCCTCCGGCGTCCTCCGCACCGAGAGCGACCTGGGCGGCTACGCCAAGGACCCAAATGGGAAGCCGCTGAAACGGCCGGACGGCACCTGGATCACCCTGAAGGACCAGCTGCGGAGTGAGTGGGAGAAGATCCACGCCGGTCCCAGCAACAGCCACCGGGTGGCTATCCTGGACTTCGGACTGGAATACAAGCCTCTGTCGGTGAGCAACCAGGACGCCCAGTTCATTGAGAGCAGGGAGGTCTCGGTCCGGGACATCGCCCGCTACTTCGGAGTACCCCTTTACAAGCTCCAGGAGGGCAAGCAGGCCTACGGCTCCAACGAGCAGAACGCCATCGAGTATGTGGTGGGCACCCTCCACCCCAACGTGACCCAGTACGAGGAGGAGCGGACCTGGAAGCTGCTGACCCAGAGCCAGGTGGACGCCGGGCTGGAGATCCGCATCAACATGATGGCCGAGCTCCGGGGCGACACCGCCGCCCGGAAGGACTGGTACAAGGCCATGAACGAGATCGGCGTGTTCTCCGTCAACGACATCGAGGAGCTGGAGGACCGGCC
>CALWYC010000116.1 GCA_944385655.1 uncultured Intestinimonas sp.
GAACTGGCAAACCGGCCTTCTGTCCGGCGGCGCATCTGCGCCGCACGAGCGTTTTTCCGCAGGCAAGACCTCGGCGCGGGCGGAATTCACTTCCGCCGAGCATTTGAAATACCGAAGGGTGGAGCCGCCCTCTGGGCGGCGGAACCCAAAAAGAAAGGACTTCCGATCGGAAGTCCTTTCTTTTTGGTACGGCTGAAGGGATTCGAACCCCCGACCTACTGGTTCGTAGCCAGTCACTCTATCCAGCTGAGCTACAGCCGCTCACTGTCTTGCAGGAGCCTTGCTCCTGACAGCTAGATTATATTAGCACATCCGGATCAGAATTGCAAGAGGGAATTTACAAAAATTCAGATTTTTTTCGCGGGCGGAGCCTCCGCCCCGCCCGCCAGCTTGTCAAAAAAGGCGTTCTGCCTTATTTCACGTGGCACCACTTTTTCGACAGCCTCACAGGCGGCGCGGAAGATCCCGCGCCGCCTGTGTCTTATGTTTGTTCAGCAGCAGTTGTTGTTGCCGCAGCCGCAGCCGTTGTTGCAGCCGCAGCCGTTGCCGCAGCCGCCCCAGCTGCCGCCGCAGCAGCAGACCAGGATGAGGATCAGGATGATCCACAGGCAGCTGCCGCCGCCAAAGCCGCCGAATCCACAGCCGTTGTTGCACCCCATAATGAAGTACCTCCCAATGAGATGGTAGGCCCTGTTCGGCCTCCATCTCATCCTATGCGGCTCACCGGTTTTCGTGCCCGCGGATCGGGCTCACAGTCTGGCCACGTTCACGCCGGCGCGCACCGTAGTGACCACGGCCTGGTCCAGCGCCCCCGCCGCCACCAGCCGCTCCTGGAGGGTGGCGGTGCCGTCCTTCTCCCGGGCGTCCAGGGCAAAGTAGGAGAGGTAGACCACCTGGGCCCGGAGGAAGGCGCCGCCCTCCAGCAGCTGCCGTTCCCCGGCGGTGAGCACCCCCAGCTCCACGCCCCGCTGGAGGGCGGTGTCCCAGGTGAAGTCGGGGGTCTCCCCGCTCTCGCTGTACCCCAGGGCCCGGAGGAGGAAGGTCACATACTGCCCAGCGGTGAGGGTGTCGTCGGTGCCGAAGCGCTTTGCCGCCTCGTCCATGCCCTTGGTGTAGCCCTTCACATAGGCGTAGGCCACATAGCTCTGGCACCAGGCGGGCACGTCGGTGAAGGGACACGCCGCCGTGGTGGCCAGGGCGGCCTGCTCCTCCCCGATGAGGCGGAGGAACATGATGAGGCCCTGGATGCGGGTGGGGGGGAGCTCCAGGTCGTAGCCGGAGCCGTAGCCCGTGTCGCTGCCCCGGAAGAGGCCCAGGACCCGCAGGGCGTCGGCCAGGGCGTTGTAGTCGGTCCTGCCGCTCTCGGTGAGGGTGTGCCAGCCCTCCAGGGAGAGCACCGCCGTGGGGGAGGTCACCGTGATGGTGGCCACCGTGTCCTCCATCACCAGGTACCGCCGCCCCTGGGTCAGGGCGCCGCTCCCCTTCTCCCAGCCGTTGGAGAGGTCGATGGTCTTTTTCCCGGCGCAGGAGAGGTCCCCGCTGCCCGCCAGCAGCAGGAAGCCGGAGCCGGCGGTCACCTGGATGGTGTCCCCCTCCTTCACCCGGATGTCCGAAAAGGCGGCCTGGTAGCTCCCACCGGAGGTACCGCCCCCCAGCTGGGCCAGGTAGCCCTCCTGTTTGTCCTTCAGCCCGGCCTCGGCGTCGGCGTAGAGGGCGTCATGGCGCTTGGCCACGGCGGCCTCCGCCTGCTCCACCATCTGGGCGGTGTAGGTCCCGTCCACATAGCTCTTGGACACCAGGGGGTCCTCCGCCCCGCCGCCCACGGCCAGGGCCACCGTGGCGCACAGCAGCGCCCCCGTTGCCCCCACGGCCGCCAGTACTCGTCTTTTCATGTGTCGCTCCTTTGATCCCACGGCGCGCGCCGCGCCCTTGCATACGGTTTCATTTCAGTATAACAAACCTGTCCCGGCCTTGCAATCCCCAGAACGCAAAGATCCCGCCCCGGGAGATCTTCCCAGGGCGGGAACCGTGTCACAGGAAGGGGTGGAAGTCCTTGTCCAGGACCTGCTTGCGGTGGTAGCTCACATAGTCGGGGGCGAC
This sequence comes from uncultured Intestinimonas sp., assembly GCA_944385655.1. Classification (GTDB taxonomy): domain Bacteria; phylum Bacillota; class Clostridia; order Oscillospirales; family Oscillospiraceae; genus Intestinimonas. The sequence goes on from CALWYC010000116.1 coordinate 2,101, forward strand.
CTCCGGACATTGCTCCTGGATGGTCTCCACCAGCAGGGCCGGGTTGAGGCCCGGGTTCTGGGCCCGGAGGACCACGTCCAGCACGATGGCGTCCCGGCGGCCCTCATAGTCCACCTTGTGGATGAGGGGGATGAGGTCCACCTGGACCTGGCCGCTCTTGGCCTTTTTGGACTTCTTGGTCACCACCAGGCTCTCCCGGCTCAGCAGGGCCCGGATGGCGTTCTCCGCCCCCACCGGCGCTCCGGCGTCGTACTCCAGGGTGATGATGTAGTTCACCCAGCACAGCTCCCGCACCGGGCGGCCGCCGTCGTAGCACCGGGTGACGGTGATCCCCTCGGGCAGGGCCTGGGTGAGCCGGCGGGGCACCTCACTCAGGTCGGTCCCCTCGGGAAGTCCGAACTCCAGGATCTCACACTGGCTGGAGAAGCCCACCGACAGGGGCAGGGCAATGGACACATAGGCGTGGGGATTGAAGCCCTCGGTGTGCTTCACATGGAGGCCGGAGCGGAGGAAGGCCCGCTGGAAGGTCCGCATCAGGTCCAGGTGGGAGATATACCGGGCCCGACCCGTCTTGATGAACTGGATGCGCTGGTCACTCATCGCACGCCCTCCCCTTCTCCAGCAGATGGTTGGCCCCGCAGCCGGTGCACTGCTTCCGGCAGTCAGGGGTGATGACGGCCTCATAGGCCCGCTCCCGCTCCCGCCACAGGAAGGCGGGGGTCACGCCGGTGGAGATCCGGCTCCAGGGCAGGACCTCCTCCCGGTCCCGGGTCCAGTTGGCGTAAAAGGCCGGGTCCAGGCCGCAGGCGTCGAAGGCCCGCAGCCAGCGGTCCAGGTCGAAGTACTCGCTCCAGGAGTCGAACTTGGCCCCCTCCCGCCAGGCCAGCTCGATGGCGTCGGCCAGGCGGCGGTCACCCCGGGCAAAGACGGCCTCCAGGAAGGAGGTGTCCGGGTCGTGCCAGTGGTAGACGATGGACTTCTCCCGCATGTTGTCCCGCAGCAGCTTCACCCGGCGGAGATACTCCTCCCGGGTGACCTGGGGCTCCCACTGGAAGGCGGTGTGGGGCTTGGGCACGAAGCAGGCGGTAGACACGGTGATCCGGCAGCCCCGGCGCTTGTCGGGGGCGGTCTCCCGCCAGAGCTGGAGCACCTTCTTGGCCAGATCGGCGATGCCCAGCACGTCCTCGTCGGTCTCGGTGGGCAGGCCCAGCATGAAGTAGAGCTTCACCGTGTTCCACCCGCCCAGGAAGGCGGTGCGGCAGGAGTTCATTAGGTCCTCCTCGGTGACGTTCTTGTTGATGGCGTCCCGGAGGCGCTGGGTGCCCGCCTCGGGGGCGAAGGTGAGGCCGCTCTTGCGGACGTGCTGGAGCCGCTGCATGAGGCCCATGGAGAAGTTGTCCGCCCGCAGGGACGGGAGGGACAGGGACACCTTGTTGGGCTCGCACCACTCCAGCAGGCCGTCGCACAGTCCCTCCAGGGGCCGGTAGTCGCTGGTGGACAGGCTGGAGAGGGTCATCTCCTGATAGCCGGAGTCCTGGCAGGCGGCGATGCCCTGCTCCACCAGGAGCTGGGGGCTGCGGGTGCGGACGGGCCGGTAGGCGTAGCCCGCCTGGCAGAAGCGGCAGCCCCGGATGCAGCCCCGGAAGACCTCCAGCATCACCCGGTCGTGGACGATCTCGGTGGAGGGCACGATGGTCTTCACCGGGAAATAGGCCTTGTCCAGATCCTGGACGATCCGCTTGGTCACCAGCTCGGGAGCCCCCTCCCGGGGGGTGACGGCCTCCACGGTGCCGTCCTCACGGTAGGTGACGACATAGAGGGAGGGCACGTAGAGCCCGGGCACCCTGGCCGCGGCGGAGAGCAGGTCCTGGCGGGACCAGCCCTCCCGGCGGGCGCGCTGGTAGAGCCGGATAAGCTCCACGGTGACCTCCTCCCCCTCGCCCAGGGAGAAGATGTCCACAAAGGGGGCCAGGGGCTCCGGGTTGTAGGCACAGGTGCCCCCGGCAATGATGAGGGGGGCGTCCTCGTCCCGGTCGGCGGAGCGCAGGGGCAGCCCGGCCAGGTCCAGCATGTTGAGGACGTTGGTGTAGGCCATCTCATAGCCCAGGGAGAAGCCGATGATGTCGAAGTCGGAGATGGGGTCTCCGCTCTCCAGGCCGTAGAGGGGCAGGCCCTCCCGGCGCATCTCCTCCTCCATGTCCCCCCAGGGGGCGAACACCCGCTCGCACCACACCCCGGGCAGCTCGTTCATCACCCCGTAGAGGATCCGCACCCCCAAATTGGACATGCCGATCTCATAGGTGTCCGGGAAGCACATGGCCACCCGGGTGTCCACCTGTTTGGGGTCCTTCACCACCGCATTGTACTCTCCACCGGTATACCGGGCGGGCTTTTGTACCCGGGAGAGGATCGTTTCCATCGTCCGGTCCATTCCTAACCTCCGCGCGCGCTCATTCTGTATATGGCAAAGTATTATTTTACCCTCTGCACGCCGGAATGGCAAGTACAAATTGAAAAATCTAACACATTTCTCCCCAGGAATGGCGAAAATCCTCGATGACGTCCCAGAAGTGCTCCACGGAAAGGCGGTTCCGGTTCAGGGCGGCCGCCAGCCGCTCCACCTCGGCGTAGTCGCTGGACAGCCCGTCCGCCCTGGGCCCATCCCGGCAGACCACCCCGAACATGGTGGGCGGATCACCCGCCCCGGCGCAGACTGCATAGCGTGGTTGGATCTCCTTCATACTGCTCCCTCTCTTTTCCTCACATTCTCTCCGGCCGGCAGGCGGCCGGTCTCCCCCTGCCCGGCCATCTGTGCTATAATATCAACAGCTGCCGCACGAGTGCGGCAGGATACGGTGTATCCAGGCGGTTTGTGAACCAAACGCCTGCTGTTGATGTTACCACAGCCAAGATCGGCGGAGCCGATTTTACGCCGCAGCCGCGGCGCGCAGGTCTCCATGGACTTGCGGCTGTGGTATCATGAGGACAGGGACCGGTTCCAGGGGGTGCTCCTCTCGATTGCTCATCGGACGGTGCGCGGCGGAATGCCCACCATCTTGTGCTTGCCGCGCCGTCCCTAACAATATGGTGTATTTCCGCCGTCTTGTCAATCGCTCTCCCCGGAACTGGTCTTTCTCCGCCGTGAAATTATCCAGATCTGGATAATTCTTGTCGAATTTTGGAGGGAGGGCTTTCCATGTCCATGAGCGTCAAGCTGGCCGCCGCCAAGAGCCGCCTGGGCCTCACCAGCGCCCAGCTGGCCCGGCGCTCCGGCGTCCCCCTGAGCACGGTGAACAAGATCCTCTCCGGCCACACCCGCCAGCCGTCGCCTCAGGCCCTGGACCGGCTGTGCCGGGCCCTGGGCGTCTCCCTGGGCTGGCTGATGGAGGACGACATCCCCAGCGGCCAGTACCTCCCCGCCCACTGCGAGGGCACCGGCCTGCGCTACCTCTCCAGCCAGGAGTGGGACCTGGTCCGGGACTACAGCGTCCTCACGGTCCAGGGCCGGGCCATGATGGACGCCCTGCTGGAGCTGCTCCTGGCCCTCTCGCCCCTGCCCCTGCCCACGGGGAGGCGGCGGCTCCTCCTGAGCTTCCAACCGGTGGCCCAGGGCCTGCGGGGCCCTCTCATGGACGGGTTCCGGTTCGCCCCGCTGGACGTGGCCTTGGACAGCGTCACCGAGCAGGCCGACTTCTGCGTCCTCCTCACCGACCGCTCCATGGCCCCGGTCTACCTCCCCGGCACCATGCTGGCCGTCAAGCGCCAGCCCGCCCGGCCCAACCAGCTGGGCCTCTTCCTCCTGGGCCGCGAGCTCTTCTTCCGCAAGCTCTCCCGCTCCGCCGGGCGGACCAAGCTGGTGGCCGTCAGCCTGGAGTTCAAGGACATCCCCGTCCGCCCGGACGAGGAGCTGCGCTGTCTGGGCGCCATCCTGGGCGCCGTCCGGGACTATATCCGCCTGCCCGCTCCAAAGTAGGCCGCCAATCCAGGCCGCCGATTTCCTTTGCCCGTTCCGCCCATCTGTGGTATACTGCTCCCAGAAAGGAGGGGTCTCCCTTGCCCCAGCTCCCCGCCGGACTGCAGGACCTTATCGGCGGTCTGGCCGCCTTCTTGAGCGACCACGCCGCCGTCATGGCGTGGTACACCGCCGTGGTGCGGTTCCTCTTCCCTGTCCTGGCCGCCCTCATCCTCATCCGCAGCATCCGCTCCCTCCTCACGGTGCCCCACGTGCCGGAGGTGTGGGCCTACCTCACCCTGCCCAACGGGCTCTCCGAGCCCCTTACCCACTGGGAGAACTTCCTGGGCCGCTCGGGCGCCTGCGACGTGATCCTGGGCTATCCCACCGTCTCCCGGCAGCACGCCGCCCTCATCCGGGCGGAGAACGACAGCTGGACGGTGTACGATCTGGGCTCCAAGGGGGGCGTCACCCTCAACGGCAAGCCGGTGGCCGAGGCCGCCCCGGTGGCCTACGGCGACGTGCTGGCCCTGGGCGGCGTGGAGACCGTCCTCCTCCCCGTTCCCCCCGAGGAGCGGGAA
>CALWYC010000117.1 GCA_944385655.1 uncultured Intestinimonas sp.
CAGAGAGGGGGCCAGCGGGCGCGCCGGGTCGTCGCGCCCCGCGCAAACGTGGTCCTGTGCCGCTGCGGCGGGAGGATGCTATCCGCCCCTGCTCCCGCGTCATCCTGAGCGCAGCGAAGGATCCGTTTCCCCTCCTTTCAGGCCGCGGCAGGAGACAGGGGGCGGATTCTTCGCCTCCGGCTCAGAATGACGAGCTTGAAAGGCAGTACCGCGGCGCACCCTGAGACAGGCAAAAAAAGATCCCGTGGACCACTGTCCACGGGATCTTTTCTCTTGTGCGCTTACACCTTTCCGGCGGCCAGCTCTTTGGCCAGGGGCTCCAGGGGGTTGGGCTGGTAGGCCTCCACGCCGCCGTTGTCGCAGGCGGCGGCCAGGGCCGGGTCGATGGGCAGCCGGGCCAGGACGGGCAGGCCCAGGCCGGCGGCCACCTCCTGGATATGGCTCTCGCCGAAGATGGCGTGCTCCCTGCCGCAGTCGGGGCACTTGAAGTAGCTGTAATTCTCCACGATGCCCAGGATGGGGATGTGCATCATCTCGGCCATCTTCACCGCCTTGGTGACGATCATGCTCACCAGGTCCTGGGGGGAGGTCACCACGATGACCCCGTCCACGGGCAGGGACTGGAAGACGGTGAGAGGCACGTCGCCGGTGCCCGGGGGCATGTCCACGAACATATAGTCCACGTCGCCCCAGACCACGTCGGTCCAGAACTGCTTCACCGTGCCGGCGATGACGGGGCCTCTCCAGATGACGGGGTCGGTCTCGTGCTCGGTGAGGAGGTTGAGGCTCATGAGCTCCACGCCCCCCTGGCTGACGGCGGGGTAGATGCCCAGTTCGCTGCCGACGGCGTGCTCATGGATGCCGAAGGCGGTGGGGACGCTGGGGCCGGTGATGTCGGCGTCCAGCACCGCCACCTTCCTGCCCAGCTGGGCCATGGCGGCGGCCAGGGAGCAGGTGACGGTGGACTTGCCGACGCCGCCCTTGCCGCTGACCACGGCGATGACCTTGCCCACGCTGGAGAGCTCGTTGAGGGGCGCTCTCAGGTCCATGGGGGCGGTGCGCTCCCCGCAGCTCTCGCCGCAGGAGGAGCAGTCATGGGTACATTCTGACATGGTGTGTTTTCCTTCTTTCCTTTGTTGTACCCCCGGGCGGGGGAGGGTCAATAGTGGTAGCTGCCGCCGCCGATGAACTCCCGCAGGAGGGAGTCGGCGGGGACCAGGTCGGGGGAGAGGGGCTGGAAGTACCGGAAGGCGTCCACCATGGCCTCCAGCTCGGCCCGGCGCTGGTTGTCCGCCGGCACCTCCTCCACCGCCGCCCGGAGGGCGTCGGCGTAGTTGGTGAAGAGGGGGACCTCATAGCGGAGGGAGGAGTCGATGATGACGTTGGCCCGGCCCTTGAAGGGGGAAATGTGGAGCTTTTCCCCCCGGCGCACATTATACCACATGGAAAGCGTTTCCACCAGGTCGGTGCCCCGGAAGTTGCAGTCCCGGACCGCCCGGCGGGTGATGCGCATCCAGGTGCCCTTGAACCGCAGCGCCTCCCCCTCCAGGATGTCGGAGCGGGCGGAGATGTAGAGGGTGGTGGCCTCCGGGTGGCGGCCGGCGATGTCGTCGTTGAGGGCGTGGATGCCCTCGAAGATGGCGATCTCGTTCTTGTCCAGCTTCAGCGGAGTGCCCCGGCTGTCGTTGCGCATCTGCCGGGCAAACTCGAACTTGGGCACGATGACCCACTCCCCCCGGGAGAGCCTGGTGAAGGTCTCGTCCAGCAGGTCCATGTCCAGCAGCCTGGGGGACTCGTAGTCGATGTCCCCCTCGGCGTTCCGGGGGGCGGTCTTCCGGTTGAGGGTCTTGAAGTAGTTGTCCATGGAGATGGTGTGGGTCTGCACCCCCCGCCGCTCCAGCTCCTGCTCCAGCTTCAGGGCGGTGGTGGTCTTGCCCGAGCCGGAGGGCCCGGAGAGGAGGACGATGGGGCTCTCCTTCATCCGCTCCAGGATGCGCTCAGCGGCGGTCTCCAGCCGCTTTTGGTACACCCCGTCGCACTCGGCCACGAACCCCGCCGGGTCCTCCTTCAGGCGGCGGTTGATCTCCTCTAGCTGGTAGGCCACGCGATCTCCTCCTTCTGGGCGATGATGTCGTCGATGTGCTCGATATACTCCTTGGGGAATTTGGGGTTGGAGAGCCGCACCAGGCTCCCGGCGGCGGGGTCGATGAGCTTGGTCACCCCGCCGGAGCCCAGGGAGACGATGGTGTGGAGCTCCTCCATCATGCAGATGTTGTAGAGGCTCTCGGTGCCGGGACGGCACCAGCCCACGTTCTCAAAGCCGCCGGACATGTACTTCTGGCGGTAGAGGTAGTAGGGCACATACCCGGCGGAGCGCAGGGTCTGCCAGGCGTAGTCCAGCATGGCGGCCACCGCCTCCGGCGTGGGGAGGCCGCTCCCCTCCAGCATGAGCCGGGAGCCCTTTTTGAGGGCCAGGGTGTGGACGGTGATGTTCTCGGGGTCCAGGGCGATGACCCGGTCCAGGGAGTCCCGGAAGCCCCCCTCGCTGTCGGCGGGGAGCCCGGCAATGAGGTCCATGTTCCGCACCGGGAAGCCCGCCCTCTCCACCAGGTCCCAGGCCCGGAGGATGTCCTCCGGGGTGTGGGCGCGGCCGATGGCCCGCAGCACCCCCTCCGACATGGACTGGGGATTCACCGAGATGCGGTCGCAGCCGTGCTCCCTGAGCACGGAGAGCTTCTCCGCCGTGATGGTGTCGGGCCGTCCCGCCTCCACGGTGTACTCGGTACAGCCGGAGAGGTCCACATGCTGCTCCAGGGCGGACATGACCAGGTGGAGCTGCCGGGCGGACAGGGTGGTGGGGGTGCCGCCCCCGAAGTAGACCGAGCGCACCTTCCGCCCGGCCCGCTTCAGCATGGCCCCGGCGGCGGCGATCTCCCGGCACAGGGCCTGGGCGTAGGGCTCGAGCATGCTCAGGGTCCTGCCCACGTCGGCGGAGACGAAGGAGCAGTAGGCGCACCGGGTGGGGCAGAAGGGGACCCCCACATAGAGGGAGAGCTCCTCCGGCCTCAGGCTGTCCCGGACGGCGATGGAGGCCAGGGCGCAGTCCATGGCCAGCCGCCGCCGGTCGGGGGAGACCCGGTAGAGGTCCCGGAGCTGCCGGTCGGCCTGGGCGGGGGTGAGGCCTTTGGTGAGGGCCTTGGTGGGGATCTTCACCGGGCGCACCCCGGTGAGGGCCCCCCAGGCCGGCTCCCGGCCCAGGGCGTCGGTCCCCGCCCGGTAGAAGGCGTTCTTGAGCACCCGCTGGAGCACCCGGTCCCGCTCCAGCCGGTCGCCCTCCCCGGGGTCGGCCGCCCGGGCAAAGCGGCTGTAGGTCCGCCCCTGCCAGGTGAGCACGGCGTGGCCGGTGGCACGGCCCGCCGTCCGGGAGAGGGTGAGCACCAGGCTGTCCTCCCCCTCCTCCGGCGGCTCCGCCGGATACTCCGGCCGCTGGCCCGGGAACAGCATCAATAATAGCTGCTCCGTGGCGTATTTGTAGTCGTGTCCCTTGAGATAGAGCTTCATAGCATATGATCCAATCTCTCACGAAATGACGGATTCGGGCTCAGCCCTCCACCGCCGCCCGCATATAGTAGTTCTGCCGCCGCTCGGTCTCCAGGGTGGAGAGGCCCTCGTGGCCGGGGCAGACCCGGTAGTCCCCGGGCAGGGCGGCAAGCCGCTTCAGGGAGGCCATGATCTCCTCGTAACTGCCGCCGGGGAAGTCGGTGCGGCCGCAGGAGCCCCGGAACAGGGTGTCCCCGGTGAAGAGGATGTCCCCGGTCTTGAGCACCACTGAGCCCTTGGAGTGGCCGGGGGTGTGGAGGACCTCCACCGGGATGGACCCCACCATGACCTTGTCCCCCTCGCCGTAGAAGCGGACCACATCGGCGGGCAGGGGCGGGAAGCCCTGGGGATCGGCCCCCTCCACGTCCCCCCGGTTGATGTAGACCGTGGTGTTGGGGAAGGCCTTCTCCAGCCCGGCCACGCCGCCGGTGTGGTCGAAGTGGCCGTGGGTGAGGAGGATGACGGAGAGGGTCAGGCCGTCCGCCTTGAGCGTGCTCAGGATGGCGTCGGCGTCCCCGCCGGGATCGATGACGGCGCAGACCTTCTCGGTCTCGTCGCCCAGGATGTAGCAGTTGGTGCCCAGGGGGCCCACCTGCATGGTCTTGACCTGCATAGCAAACACCTCACATATGGTCGGTATCCAGCAAAATGGTGACGGGGCCGTCGTTCACCGAGGCCACCGCCATGTCGGCGCCGAACTCCCCGTGCTGGGGCGGGAAGCCCAGGGCTTCGCACTGTCTCAGAAACTCCTGGTAGAGGGGGATGGCGATGTCCGGCTTGGCGGCCCCGGTGAAGCCGGGGCGGCGGGACTTGGTGTCGGCGTAGAGGGTAAACTGGCTCACCACCAGCAGCTCGCCTCCCACGGCGGAGAGGTTCAGGTTCATCTTCTCATTCTCGTCCTCGAAGACCCGCAGGCCCACCACCTTGTCGGCCAGCCTGGCGGCCTGGGCGGGGGTGTCGTTGGGACCGATGCCCAGCAGCACCAGAAAGCCCCGGCCGATGGCGCCGTTCACCCGCCCGTCGATGGTCACCGAGGCGGAGGTCACTCTTGTCACGACTGCTCTCATGGCGTAAAAAACTCCTTTTTATCTGTATACCCGCTGGAGGCCCCTGGCGTAGAGGGGGTCCACCTGGAAGACGGCCATGTCTCCCGGGGCGCACTTGATGTTGGTCACGTCCACCAGGGTCTCGATGGCGCCGATCTGGCCGATGACCCGGGCCTTCTGCTCTCCGATGCGGAGGTACCGGCGGCGGCTCCGCCGCCAGGCGCTCAGGAAGGAGAGAAGCCCCGTCTCCCGGGGGCGCTCCACCCCCAGGCCGTTCTGGTAGCCCACCGGCACCACCGCCACCCGGGTGGGCTTTTTCAGCTTCACCAGGGCGCTGTTGCCCACGGTGTGGCCCTTGGGCAGCCAGCGGATCTCCTCGATGGCGGCCTCGCCGGTGCCCACGGCGGTGAGGCCGTCTCCCCGGCTGCGGCGGCACCGGCCCAGGAAGGCCGACCCCACCCGCACCGCGTCCAGCCGGGCGAACTCGTAGTTCATGAGGGCGCTGGACCCGGCGGCGTGGACGGTACCCGTCTCAAACCCGGCGGCGTGGACGGCCTCCACCACCTGCTGGAAGAGGGCCAGCTGCTCCGCCGCCTCCCGGCCCTTTTTCCCGGCGGCGTGGATCTGGGTATAGATGCCCGAGAGGGCCACATTGGGGAGGTACCGGTACATGGACAGGACCTTCTCCGGCTCGGCGGCCAGGAAGCCGCCGTAGCCCATGCCGGTGTCCACCTGGATGTGGGCCTCCACCACGGTGGAGCGGGCCTCGGCCAGGCCGTTGAGGGCCACCCCCGTGTCGTGGGAGCCGATGGTGCACACCACGCCCAGGTCGATGAGCTCCTCCAGCTCCTCCCGGTCGGTGGTGGAGCGGAGCATGAGGATCTCCTCGTCCACAAAGCCCGCCTTCCGGAGCTGCCGGGCCTCCTCCGGCTCGGACACGGCGAAGCGGCCGATGCCCTCCTCCCGCAGGAGCTTGGCCAGGTCCACCAGCCCGGCGCCGCAGGCGTCCCCGGTGAGGACGGCGTAGATGGCCGACCGGCCCGCCTTCTCCTTGATGACCGCCGCGTTGCGGCGGATGGCTTCCTTCTCGATCACCAGTGTTTTCACGGCGTCGCCGCCTTTCTTTTTCGCGGTGTCAACATTATATCAGTCCCCGGCGGAAGCGTCAACGAAAAGCCCTTGCCTTTCCAGGGGAAACCTCCGGCGCCGCGCTTGTATTTCCGGGGAAAAGCTGATAAAATGAAGGGAAAACCGTGAACCGATGGAGGAACCGCCGTGAACCAGAAAACCACCCGCATCTCCCCCGAGGAGATTGCCCGGCAGAAGGATTTCTGCGCCCAGATCCGCACCATGAACGCCGCCCTGCCCGCCCAGCCTCTGGCCTACGTGGACACCTACGGCTGCCAGCAGAACGAGGCCGACTCGGAGCGGCTGCGGGGCTACCTGAGTGAGATGGGCTACGGCTTCACCGCCGATGAGAACGCCGCCGACGTCATCATCCTCAACACCTGCGCCATCCGGGAGCACGCCGAGCAGCGGGTCTTCGGCAACCTGGGGGCCCTGGTCCACGCCAAGCGGAACCACCCGGGCCAGATCATCTGCGTCTGCGGCTGCATGGCCCAGGAAAAGCACGTCTCCGAGCGCATCAGGCAGTCCTTCCGCCACGTGGACCTGGTCTTCGGGCCCCACGCCCTGTGGCGGTTCCCCGAGCTTCTCTGGCGCATCCACACCCGGAGAGGCCGCATCTTCGATACCCCCGATGAGGCCGGCTCCATCGCCGAGGGCATCCCGGTGCGCCGGGAGGGGAAGGTGAAGGCCTGGGTGTCCATCATGTACGGCTGCAACAACTTCTGTTCCTACTGCATCGTCCCCTACGTCCGGGGCCGGGAGCGCTCCCGCCAGCCGGAGGACATTTTGGCCGAGGTGCGG
>CALWYC010000118.1 GCA_944385655.1 uncultured Intestinimonas sp.
GATGTCCAGCATGCCCAGGCCCACCACGGTGAAGCCCATGACGGAGCCGGAGGAGAAGGCCACCCGCAGGCCCTTGTTCAGGCTCTCAGAGGCGGCCTGAGCGGTACGGGCGTTGGAGTTGGTGGCGATCTTCATGCCCACGAAGCCGGCCAGCATGGACCAGATGCCGCCGGTCACGAAGGCGAAGGGGGTGAACTTGGAGAGCATCTCGCCGTTGGAGCCGAAGGCGATGGCCAGCAGCACGATGAAGACCACCACGAAGACCTTGGCCACGGTGGTATACTGCCGCTGGAGATAGGCGTTGGCGCCCTGGCGGATGGAGGCGGCGATCTTCTTCATGGTGTCGCTGCCCTCCGAGAAGGTCATGACCTTCCGGCTCTGGGCATAGGCGAAGAGGATGGCCAGCACGGCGCCCACGATGCCGACCCAGAAGTAATTTTCCCAATTCAAAATTCCTCACTCCTTTTGCATATGCACGCCAAAATACGTGCGCTCCTTGTCTATCATTTTAGCAGATTGGAGAGGATTTTCAAGATTTGTACCGGCCCATTTCGGCATGTTGACGAAGTTTTTACAGTTCGTACGAAAATGAAATAGTGGTTTTGTTGCTTTCCGTGCATTGTTGCCATCACATGGAAAAAGGAAACAGTAATCGAAAATAAGGGCCCTTCGTATGAAAAGAAAAGGGACTTACGAGCGGTAGAACGCAAAAAATGTCCAGTGGCTGTCAAGCAAAAAATTTTCTGGAACGCATCAAAAAGAAAAGGGAAGAAAAGGAAAAGAGAGAGCCGCGCGGCGTGCGCGGCTCTCTCTTTGGTCAAAAAGGCGAAAGAGGTCGGAGGGGGGTCACACCCGCTGCCAGGCGCTCTTGCTGAAGAGGACCAGGATGGGAAAGACCTCCAGGCGGCCGATGATCATGCACATGGAGAGGACGATCTTGGAAAGGGCGGAGAAGTCGGCGAAGTTGCCCATGGGCCCCACGTGCTCCAGGCCGGGGCCGATGTTGCCGATGCAGGCCACCACGGCGGTGAAGGTGGTGCCGAAGGAGAAGTTGTCCAGGGCCACCACCAGCATGGCGGAGAAGGCGATGAGCATGTAGGTGCCCAGAAAGACCATGACGGTGTGGAGGACCTTCTCATCCACCACCCGGCCGTCCAGCTTGACCACGCTCACCGAGCGGGGGTGGAGGATCTGCTGGATCTCCCGGCGGACGCACTTGAGCAGGAGCAGGACCCGGCAGGACTTCATGCCGCCGCCGGTGGAGCCGGCGCAGGCGCCGAAGAGCATGAGGAGCACCAGCAGGGTCCGGGAGAACTCCGGCCACAGGTCGAAGTCCACGCTGGAAAAGCCGGTGGTGGAGATGATGGTGGACACCTGGAAGAAGGCGTGGCGGAGGGAGGTGAGGTAATCGGGGTACATGCTGTTGATGTTGAAGGAGATGAGCAGCACCGAAACGGCCACCACCAGCAGGAAGAAGCGCAGCTCGTCGCTTTTGAGGGCCTGGCGCACCTTGCCGTTGAGGATGAGGAAGTAGAGGGCGAAGTTCACCGAGAAAAGGATCATGAAAACGCCGATGATGATCTCACAGGCGGGACTGCCGTAGCCGCCGATGGAGATGTTGAGCACCGAGAAGCCGCCGGTGCCGGCGGTGGCGAAGGAGTTGACCAGGGCGTCGTAGAGGGGCATGTCCGCCAACAGCAGGCAGACCACCATGATGACGGTGAGGCCGAAATAGATCGTATAGAGGATCTTGGAGCTCTGGGAGGCCTTGGGGACCAGCTTGCTGATGATGGGTCCGGGGGACTCCGCCTTCATCACGTGGAGAGTCCGGGCGCCCAGGGAGGGGAGGAGGGCGATGGTGAGGACCAGGATGCCCATGCCGCCCAGCCAGTGGGTGAAGGAGCGCCAGAAGAGGATGCCCCTGGGCAGGGGCTCCACCGCCCGCAGGATGGAGGAGCCGGTGGTGGTGAAGCCGGAGATGCACTCGAAGAAGCAGTCCACGTAGCTTTCAAAGTAGCCGCAGGTATAAAAGGGAATGGCGCCGAAGGCCCCCACCAGCACCCAGATGAGGCCGGCGGAGAAGAAGCCCTCCCGGGTATGGAAGCGGGTGTCGGAGCGGAAGCGGGAGAGGAGGAAGCCCGCCGCGGCGGTGATGCCGATGCCGTAGAAGAAGGGGGTGGGGTCCTCCCGGTAGAGGAGGGCCACCGCCAGGGGGAAGAGCATGCTGGCGGCCTCCACCAGCAGGGTCTTGCCCGCCAGCCGGAACACAAGCTTGAAATTCATAGATCCAACCCCCGGTCCTGGGCGTCCTCACGGTAGAGGTCGGCTCTGCGGTCCATGAAGGAGTCGTCGAAGATGTCGTTGATGTCCTGGATGCCGTGGCCGCTGGAAATGATGATGACGGTGTCCCCCAGCTGGATGGTGGAGGAGCCCTCGGGGATGACGGTCCGGCCCTGGTGGATGATGACGGCCACCAGGATGCCCTTTTTCAGGTGGAGGTCCTTGAGGGGGATGCCCAGGTGGCGGGTGGTCTGGTTGACCACGAACTCGGCCGCCTCGGCGCCGCTGTCGCCGATCTTGTAGAGGGTGTTCATGACGCTGCCCTTGGTGTTCTGGCGGCCCCGGACGATCTGAAGGATCTGGTTGGCGGTGAAGAACTTGGGGGAGATGACGCTCTCCAGCCCCAGGTGGCGGACGATGCCGGTGTAGTTCTGGCGGTTGCACTTGGCCACCACCTTGGGGACCTTCTGCTGCATGGCGTAGAGGGAGATGATGAGGTTGTCCTCATCCCGGTCGGTGAGGGCCACGAAGGCGTCGGACTCCTCCAGATTCTCCGAGTCCAGCAGCTCCTGGTCGGTGCCGTCTCCCATGATGATGAGGCTGTGAGGCAGGCTCTCGGAGAGCTGGCGGCAGCGGGCCTCCTTGAGCTCCACGATCTTCACGTGCATGTTCATGTGCTCCAGGATGGCGGCCAGATAGAAGGAGATGCGCCCGCCGCCCACCACAAAGACATTGCGGACGTGGGAGGCGTACCGGCCGATGAGCTTGAAAAACTCGTGGACGCCCACCGGGGCGCCGATGAGGTAGATCCGGTCCTCCGCCTGGGGGACGAACGAGCCGTCGGGGATGATGACCTGGCCGTTCCGGTCGGCGGCGCAGAACAGGATGGGCAGGCCCTTCACCCGGTCGGACAGGGCGGAAAGGGGCTGGCCCAGGAAGAAGTCCCCCTCCCTGGCCCGGAAGCTCATGAGCTCCACCCGGCCCCGGTAAAAGGTCTCGATGTTGGCCGCGGAGGGGAAGCGGAGCAGCCGGGCGATCTCCACGGCGGTGGCCCGCTCCGGGTTGATGAGCAGGTCGATGCCCATGTCCCGCTTGAAGGCGTTGATGTCCACGGTGTACTCCACGTTGCGGACCCGGGCCACGGTGAAGCTGGTGCCCAGGTGCTTGGCATTGAGACAGCAGACCATGTTGACCTCGTCCAGGTTGGTGGCGGCGATGAGCACGTCGGCGTGCTCAGCCCCGGCCTCCCGCAGAGCGCTGATGGAGGCGCCGTTGCCCTTGACGCACATGACGTCCAGGGCGTCGTCCGCCTTCCGCAGCGCCTCGCTGTCGTTGTCCACAATGGTGATGTTGTGGTCCTCCTGGGAGAGCAGCTCGGCCAGGGTGTAGCCGACTTTACCGTCACCTACGATGATGATATTCAAGTTTCCGACATCCTCTCTGGTCTCCGGCGATGATATTGGATCAAACCATCTATACTATAGCCGAACAAGATGGGATGTGCAAGAGAAAGCGGGAAAAAATGACAGAATTTTGGAGGGGAAATATGGCTGGGCTAATCCCGCCAAAGGGTGAGCAGCCCGGCGTCGTGGAGGGCCTTGGCCAGGGTGAGGCCCAGGGGGACCAGGACCATGCCGGCTACGCCCAGGGCCCGGAAGCCCACGTACATGGCCGCAAGGGCGGCCAGCGGGGGGAGGCCGGCCTGCCGTCCCACCAGCCGGGGCTCCAGCAGGCTCCGGACCGCCGCCGCCAGGCCCCACAGCCCCAGCAGGCCCAGGCCCAGGGGGAGGTCGCCGGCGAGGAGGGCGACAACGGCCCAGGGGGCGAGCACCAGGCCGGCGCCCAGCACCGGCAGGGCGTCGGTGAGGGCGGTGGCGGCGGCGGGGAGCAGGGGGGCGGGCACCCCCAGGAGCAGCAGGCCCAGGGCCAGGAGGGAAAAGGTGCTCAGGGCCAGGAGACCCTGAGCGCGGAGCCAGCCGCCGGCGGCGGCGCGGAGGCGGCCCAGACCGTCCCTCACGCTGTCCCGGCGCTCCGGCGGCACCTGCCGCCAGAGAAAGGCCAACAGGGCGGGCCGGCCGGCGGAGGTGAAGCCGGCGGCCAGGACCGTGGTGAAGAGCCCCAGGCCCCAGCGGGGGAGGCCGGTACTCAGGGCGGCGATCCGCTCCGCCCCAGCGGCGGAGAGCCGGGCGGGGAGGGCGGCGGCCTGCTGGGAGAGGGCGTCCAGGCCGGCCTGGAGGGCTGGCCGCAGCTCCGGCGGCGCCGCCACCAGCAGCCGTCGGGTCCAGAGGGAGAGCCGGTCCCCGGCGGCGGCCAGGGGGGCGAGGAGGCCGGGGAGGTCCCGGAGCAGGGGGGAGAGCCCCGCCCAGAGCCGCCAGAGCAGCAGGGCCAGGCCGCCGGCGGCGGCCAGGACCAGCAGCAGGGTGCACAGCCCCGCCGCGGCCCAGCGGGGGAGGCGGAGCCGGCTGGTCAGAAAGCGGACGGCGGGCTCCAGCAGGGCGGCCAGGGCGAAGCCGGCCAGGAAGGGGAGGGCCCAGTCCAGCAGCAGCGCCAGGAGGACCCGGAGCAGAAGCCCGGCCAGGACGAGTAAGACGCCCAGACGGACGAACCGGCAGAGGCGGACGGGGACCATGGGACCTCCTTTCGGCGCCGCTGCGCCGGCGGCGGACCGCCTGCGGAGAGCGGTATGGTGACAACGACCATATTTGACGGGATCTGAGGGGAAAAAATCGTGTGATGTTATGAGGGAACGCACTTGCGCATCTCAATTCACTGTGCTAAAATAAATCCCACATGCGGACAAATGCCTGCGTGAGAAAGACACGAAGACCCCTGGGCCACAGGGGGATAGGGGAGTGGATGACCATGGCGAACCCGCCCAAATATTTTATTGTGGAGGCCGCCGCCCTGCCGGAGATCTTCCGTAAGGTGGCGGAGACCAAGCGGCTGCTGGAGACCGGAGAGGCCGAGACGGTGCACCAGGCCACCGGCATCACCGGGATCAGCCGCAGCGCCTTTTATAAATATAAGGATGCGGTGCGGCCCTTCAACGACATGCTCCACGGACGGATCGTGACGGTCCAGGTCCGGCTGCGGGATGAGCCCGGCGTGCTGTCGTCGGTGCTCAATAGTTTTGCCGTCTCGGGGGCGAATATTCTCACCATCAACCAGGGCATCCCCTCCAGCGGCTGCGCCCTGGTGACCATCGGCGCCGAGACCTCCGGGCTCCAGATCCCGGTGGAGGAGCTCCTGACCCGGACCACGGAGCTCAAGGGCGTCCTCAAGTGCGAGATCCTGGCGGGCTGACGCCGCCGGCACGAATGGAATTTGACAGAGGAGAGTAGATCACATGGTGAACGTTGCGATCCTGGGCTTTGGCACCGTGGGCTCCGGTGTGGCCGAGGTCCTGGCCAAGAACGCCGACCACATCGACCAGAAGGTGGAGACGCCGGTCCGGCTCAAATACATCTTGGACGTACGGGATTTTCCCGACAGTCCCTTCGGGGACAAGGTGGTCCACGACTTTGGGGTCATCGAGAACGACCCCACCGTGGACATCGTGGTGGAGACCATCGGCGGGGCCACGGTGGCCCTGGACTTCACCCGCCGGGCGCTGACGGCGGGGAAGAGCGTGGTGTCCTCCAACAAGGAGCTGGTGGCGGAGCACGGCCATGAGCTCCTCCAGCTGGCGGCGGAGAAGGGGGTCAGCTACCTCTTCGAGGCCAGCGTGGGCGGCGGCATCCCCATCCTGCGCCCCCTGTCCCAGTGCCTGGCGGCCAACGAGCTCACCGAGGTCTGCGGCATCCTCAACGGCACCACCAACTACATCCTCACCCGGATGATCCGGGCGGGGCTCACCTTTGAGGCGGCCCTGAAGGAGGCCCAGGCCAACGGCTACGCCGAGAAGGACCCCACCGCCGACATCGAGGGCCACGACGCCTGCCGGAAGATCTGCATTCTGGCCGCCATTGCCTTCGGCCGCCACGTCTATCCCCGGCAGGTGCCCACCGAGGGCATCTCCGGCGTGACCCTGGCCGACGTAGCCTACGCCGAGTCCTGCAACCGGAAGATCAAGCTGCTGGGCCGGGCGGTCAAGCAGGACGACGGCAAAATCTGCGCCTATGTGGCCCCCCACCTGGTGGACAGCGAGGCGCCCCTGGCCGGTGTGGAGGATGTGTTCAACGCCATCATGGTCAAGGGCGACGCCATCGGCGACGTGATGTTCTACGGCCGGGGCGCCGGCAAGCTGCCCACCGCCTCCGCCGTGGTGGCCGACGTGAT
>CALWYC010000119.1 GCA_944385655.1 uncultured Intestinimonas sp.
CTCTGGGCCTCCTCAAAGGGGGCGAACTCCATGCCCATGCCGGAGCTCTCCAGGATCTCCACGGTGTCGGGGTCCTGGGCGGCGGCAGCAAACAGATCGTAAATGGCCTTGGCGGTGTCGTCGTCCATGTCCTTGTTGGCCAGGACGAAGAAATAGGTGCCGTAGACGCAGTCGGTGTAGCCCTGCTCATGGAAGGAGGGCACATCGGGGAGGATGGAGCTGCGGCCGCCCTCGTCGGTGGAGGAGAAGCAGCCCAGGGCGTTCACCATGCCGGCCTCCACGTACTGCTTGGCCTGGTTGGCGTTGACCAGGGCGCAGCCGATGCTGCCGCCCACCAGGGCGGTGAGCTTCTCGGTGTCGGTGCCGGCCTCCACGTAGTTCAGGTCCACGCCCAGGGTGCCGGACAGGATACCGGCCATGATGTGGGAGGAGCCGTTGGTCTCCACGCCGATGGACATGGAGCCGTCCTGGGCGGCGGCGATAAAGCCGTCCAGATCAGTGATGCCGCTCTCGCCGGGGACCACCAGCACGTATCCGCCGGGATCGGTGGGCAGGGCCGCGCCGATGACCTTGAAGTCGTCCGCGGCGCTGTAGTCGTACATACCGGTGGCGGTCTTGATGCACATGGTGGAGTGGAAGAAGAGGATGTCGCTGCCGTCGGTGGCGCCGGTGCGGATGGTCTCGAAGGCCACCACGCCGCCGCCGTCGGTGTTGTTCATGATGGTCATGCTGCTGTCGCTGTTGGAGCTGATGTAGGTGGTCAGAGCGCGGGCCACCACGTCGGTGCCGCCGCCGGCGGAGGCGGGGACTTGGACCTCAATGCTCTTGGGAAGGGAGACGGTACCGTCATCGTTGGTGGAACTGCCGCCGCCACAGGCCGCGAGGCTGAGGCACAGCGCGGAGGCCGCTGCAAGAGCCAGGAGCTTCTTCATCTTCATGGTAGTGTCATTTCCTTTCTGTTATAAGTTTGGGTCGTCTACCGGGTACTTGCGGGGTCTTCGCGTTTGCTGGCTAGGAAAGGGGGTGCATCCTTTACACGCTGAATATACCACCATGACAACGGCTTAACAATGCACAGAACGATTAAAAGCGGCATCAGGTTTTTTATACATCCTCTGAAATTGCAGATTTTGAACGGAAGATTTCAATTTATATTTCACTCCTCTCAGGGCGTCTCCGGCCTTGAAAATCCTGGGTTTCCGCATGCGCCGTTTCATCTCCGA
Source organism: uncultured Intestinimonas sp. (assembly GCA_944385655.1). Classification (GTDB taxonomy): domain Bacteria; phylum Bacillota; class Clostridia; order Oscillospirales; family Oscillospiraceae; genus Intestinimonas. The sequence goes on from CALWYC010000119.1 coordinate 1,224, forward strand.
AAATTTTTGTATGAACCATCTAAAAAAGCGAAAATCGTTTGGGCCATTTTGACAGTTGTGTGAATTCCCCCTTTGTCTTACACTGCTCAACAGGAAAACAGCTCCCGCCCATAGAAATGAAATGGAGGAAACGGCAATGGAGAAACGGATCTTTTACGCCCCGGTCAACCACCCCCGCTGCGGCGACGACCTGGAGCACCCCTGGAAGTACGCGGTGCCCGCCTACCGGGTGACTCCCCACGTGTGGAATGTGGGCGGGCAGGATGACGTGTGCGCCTATCTCTTTGACACCGGGGAGGGCCTCCTCCTCATCGACACGGGCTACCGGGCCTCCCTCTACCTGCTGGTGGATGCCATCCGCAGCCTGGGTTACGATCCCCGGGACATCAAAAAGATCCTGCTCAGCCACTGGCACTGGGACCACGTCAACGGCTGTGCCGCCCTCCAGGCCATGAGCGGGGCGGAGGTGTGGATCTCCCGGGAGGATGAGGTCTTCCACCAGCGCTTTAAGGGCGACACCAGCGAGCTGCCCATGGTGGACTACACCGCTACCCACTTCTATGACGACGACGCCCCCATTACCCTGGGCCGCTTCACCATCCGCACCACCCTCACCCCCGGCCACACCCCCGGCGCCACCAGCTTCCGCTGGGAGGACACCGACGAGACCACCGGCAGAACCTACCGCTGCGCCATGCACGGCGGTCTGGGCGTGGGCCTCATGACCCCCGAGATGCTCTCCCGCTTCGGCGGAAAACAGGAGGAGGCCCACCGCTTCGTGGCCGACTGCGAGGGCAAGCTGGCCCATTGGCCGGTGGACATCGCCGTCCCCAGCCACCTCAACCAGGGCAATGTGCTGGCCAACCTGCCCCAGGACCGGAGCGACTACTCCGTCTGGGTGGCCGACTACGCCTGGCGGGACTGCATGCTGGGCCGGGCCGAGGCCGTGAAGCAGATGTACCCCGAGGTATACGGACGATGAGGGCGGTCATGGACCCGGGAAACGCCCGGCGGAGCGTCAATATGACCGACAACATCCCCTACGCCGCCGTCACCGACCTGGAGGGCCGCCTCCTGACCCTCACCCTCTCCCTCTGCGCCCAGGACGGCAACAGCGAGATGCGCCTGGCCGCCGGCCGGGACGACGAGCCCCCCATGGAGCCCATGCCCTGCATCGTCTGGGTCCCCGGCGGCGGCTGGCGGGGCTGCGACAAGAACCTGATGGTGCCCGAGATGCAGTTTTTCGTGGAGCACGGCTATGTGCTGGCCTCCATCTCCTACCGCAGCAGCGCCCAGGGCCACTGGCCCGACCAGATCCGGGACGTGTGGGCGGCCATCCGCTTCCTCCGGGCCCACGCGGAGGCGTACCACATCGACCCCGACCGCATCGGGATCATCGGCCGCTCGGCGGGGGGACAGCTGGCCGCCATGGCCGCCATGAACCCCGACTGGAGCGAGAAGGGGGAGCCCTGGTGCGGCTGGTCCCAGCGGGTCCAGGCCGCCTGCGACCTCTTCGGGCCGGTGGACCTGCCCGCCCTCATCCGGGAGGAGCGGCTGCGCATCCAGGACCCGGACTACCGCTGGCACAGCATCGAGGAGACCCACGGCGCCGCCCTGCTGGGGGTCCCCGACGAGGCGCTGGAGCGGGCCGGCGAGCTGGCCTCCCCCGCCAACTTCCTCAGTGACGCCATGTGTCCCCTCCTCATCCTCCACGGGGATCAGGACCTGCTGGTCCCCTGCTCCATCAGCGAGGACTTCTACCGCCGCATCGTGGAGGCGGGCTACGGGGACCGGGCCGACCTCATCATCCTGAAAAACGGCGGCCACGGCACCCGGGAGTTCTTTCAGGACGCCGTCAAGCAGCGCGTCCTGGCCTTCTTTGACCAGGCACTGAAGGGTGCCGTGCTGTAAAAAAGAAAAAGCGCCCCCAAAGCGACCGGCAGAGACCGGCCGCCTGGGGGCACTGGAAGGCGATTTTCAAGCAAGGTCTAGTAGGAGTAGTCCGATTTGATGCCGTATTTTTTGATGTAGCGCCACAGGGTGGTCTTGCTGACCCCCAGCTCGGCGGCCACCTTGGCCCGGTCGCCGTCGTACCTGCGGAGGAGCTCGGCCAGGTCGGCGGCCTTCTTGTCCTTAAAGAGGACCACCGTCTCCTTGTCCGCCATGAGCTGGGGGGTGACCATCTCCAGCTGCCGGCGGACGAAGATCTCGTCGATGTTCCGCTTCTCCGTCAGGAGGACGATGCGCTGGCAGACGTTGCTCACCTGCTCCAGGTTGCCGGGCCAGTCGTAGTCCTGGAGGAAACGGTAGGCACCGTTGGTGAGGTGGACGTAGCGGTTGTAGCGCTTCTGCCACTCTCCCAGGTAGAACTTTACCCAGCCCAGGATGTCCTCCTTCCGGCGGCGGAGGGGGGGCAGCTCCAGGCTGAGGGCGCTCAGGGCGTAATAGAGATCGCCCCGGAAAAGCCGCTGCTCGATGCGGGGGGCCAGGCCGGTCTCGGTGGCGGCGATGACCCGCACGCTGGCGGCCACCGGCCGGTTGGAGCCGTTGTGGAGGAATTTCCCCTGGATGAGGCTGAGCAGCTTGTACTGGGCCTCCATGGGGAGGGCCTCCACATGCTCCAGATAGAGGGTGCCGTCCTGGGCCAGCTCGGCCAGGCAGGCCGGGGAGTCCTTCCGGGTGCTGTAGTTGCCGAAGAGCATGTTGTCCAGGGTCTCTGGCAGCCAGGCGCTGCAGTCCAGGGAGACGAAGGCGTTCCGCCGGGCCAGGCTCTCGTTGTGGATGCACTGGGCGATGATGCTCTTGCCGCTGCCCGGCTCCCCCGTCAGCAGCACCGGAGCGGGGTACTTGGCGATGCGCTTGGCCAGGGTCAGGGTCGGGGCGATGTCCCGGCACCGGGAGGCGATCTTGTCAAAGCTGAACTTGGCGATGTAGCCCCGCTGGTAGAGCTCCCGCCGCAGCTCGCTGTCCATCTCGATGATCCGCTGCCCCTCATGGAAGGTGAGGATGGCCCCTTCCGTGGCGTCGTCGATGCGGATGGGGGCCAGGTTGGCCACCACCGCCCGGTGCTGCACGTCCATGACGAAGGCGTAGGTCTCCTTCCCCTGGAGGAGCACGTCGGCGAGCACCTGCTCGCTCAGCCCGGGCATCACCTGGATCACCAGCCGGCCCAGCAGCTCCGCCGGGCTCTGCTCCAGCAGGTTGCAGGCCACCCGGTTCACCCGGCGGATCACCCCGCCCCGGTCCAGCTGCATGATGCCGCCGAAGGCATTGTCCAGCATGGTGGCCATCTCCGCGCTGTTGTGCTTTTCCAGATCAATGGCGTAGCACACCCGCTCGGCGGTGTCCAGGGCCCGGCTCATACTCTCGGTGCCGGAGGTGAAGAACCGGCAGGGCAGCCCCTGGAGCCGGGCCTGCTCACAGGCCAGCTCGCCCCCCACCACCGCCTGGCAGCCGTCCCGGATGGCCTGGGCCACCAGCCCCGCCTCCGCCTGGGGGACGCTGAGGTACCGGTGGAGGCGGATGCCGAAGAGGTCGTCGAACTGGGCGGTGTCCCCCACCACGCCGATGGTGGCCAGCAGCCCGATGTGGGGCCGCTCCACCCCCAGCTCCTCCTTCAGGGAGAGCATCACCCGGCCCAGCTCCTGGGTGGTGACCTGCATCTCCACCAGGGGGACCTTCACGCTCTCCTTCACGATCCTGGCCTGGACGCCCCGGGCGATGATGAGGTCGCAGCCCTCCTGCTCCAGGGCCCGGGCCCGGGCCGCGATCTCGTTGGTCTGGACGTGCTCCACACACATGGTGTGGATGTTGGGATATTTCACCAGCAGCTCCTGGGCCGTGTTGCACATCTCCGCGAACGGGAGCAGCATCGCCACCTTCGCCATACGGGCGCCTCCCCTCTCCGGTGTTCGGATGCCCTGATTATACCATCTGCCGCCCGGCCCTTCAAGGGCGCGGGCGTCTCCCCCCGCCGTCGCGGCGGGACCATCATACGAAAAGGATGTGTTTCACATGTCGGAACCCCTGTACATCAAGGTGAAGGACTGCGACAACGTGGCCATCGCCGTCCACGACATCGCCCCCGGCACCCGGGTGCTCCCCGGCGTCACCGCCCGGGAGCCCATCCCCCAGGCCCACAAGATCGCCCTCGCCGATATCCCCAAGGGGGGCGAGATCCTCCGCTACGGCGTGGTCCTGGGCTACGCCAAGGACCCCATCCCCGTGGGCGCCTGGATCAACGAGCACATGCTGGACCTGCCCAAATCCCCCGGCCTGGACCACATGCCCTACGGCACCGATCTGGTCTCCCCGGAGGACCTGCCCGACCCGCCCCGGAGGACCTGGATGGGCTACCGGAACAGGACCGGCCCCGCCGGCACCCGCAACCTGCTGGGCATCGTCACCACGGTGCAGTGCGCCGCCGGCGTGGTCAATGTGGCGGTGGAGCGCATCAAGCAGGAGCTGCTGCCCAAGTACCCCAACGTGGACGGCGTGGTGGCGGTGAACCACCCCTACGGCTGCGGCGTGGCCATCAAGGCCCGGGAGGCCCACATCCCCATCCGGGCGGTGACCAACCTGATCCGCCACCCCAACTTCGGCGGGGAGGCCATGGTGGTGGGCCTGGGCTGCGAGAAGCTCACCTTCGACATGGTCCTCCCCCCGGAGGACATCACCCCGGAGAACACCCTCACCCTCCAGGACTACGCCGGCCACGACGCCATGATGGACGCCCTGCTGGCCCTGGCGGACAAAAAGCTCCGGAAGCTCAATGAGCGCCGCCGGGAGGAGCTCCCCCTCAGCGAGCTGCTCATCGGCATGCAGTGCGGCGGCAGCGACGCCTTCTCCGGCCTCACCGCCAACCCCAGCGCCGGCTACGCCGCCGACATGCTGGTGAAGGGCGGGGCCACCGTGCTGTTCAGCGAGGTCACCGAGGTCCGGGACGGGGTCCACCTGCTGGCCGCCCGGTGCCGGGACGCCGCCGCCCGGGACAAGCTGGCCGCCGAGATGAAGTGGTACGACGACTATCTGGACGCTGGCGGCGTGGACCGGGACGCCAACCCCACCCCCGGCAACAAGAAGGGGGGCCTGGCCAACATCGTGGAGAAGGCCATGGGCTCCATCGCCAAGTCGGGCACCGCACCCATCGAGGAGGTCCTCTCCCCGGCGGAGAAGCCCACCAGGCACGGCCTCATCTACGCCGCCACCCCCGCCAGCGA
>CALWYC010000120.1 GCA_944385655.1 uncultured Intestinimonas sp.
GCCCTGCCCCGGGTGGCCGCCATGACCGGCGGCTTCCGCACCAACGTGGTGCCCCCGGAGGCCGAGGCCATGGTGCTGGGCGTCTTCCCCGCCGACGTCCAGGCCCTCTGTGACGCCGTGGCCGAGCGCACCGGCGCCGTCTTCACCGTGAACGGCTCCGCCAACGGCTGCCATATCCACTGCGCCGGCAAGAATGCCCACGCCGCCTCCCCCGACGACGGCATCAACGCCATCGCCGCCCTGCTGGAGGTCCTGGCCGGTCTGGAGCTGGCCGACTGCGGTTCCACCAAGGCCATCAAGGCTATGCATGCGCTCTTCCCCTTCGGCGACAACCGGGGCAAGGCCCTGGGCATCGCCCAGGAGGACGCCGAGTCCGGTCCTCTCACCCTGAACCTGGCCATCATGAAGCTCACCGAGACCGGCTTCAGCGCCAAGTTCGACGTGCGCTTCCCCCTGTGCGCCAATGAGGACAACTGCAAGAAGGCCTGCGAGGCCAGCTTTGCCGCCCACGGCATCGCCGTCACCGGAGACCCCGACATGACCACCGTCCACTGTGTGGAGGCCGGCTCCCCCCTGGTGCAGACCCTGCTGAACTGCTACTCCACCTATACCGGGGTGAAGGACCCCAAGCCCATCGCCATCGGCGGCGGCACCTACGTCCACGACATCCCCGGCGGTGTGGCCTTCGGCTGCGACTTCCCCGGCTTCGACCCCAAGATGCACGCCGCCGACGAGCAGGCCAGCATCAAAAACCTCCTCCTCTCCTGCAAGATCTTCACCCAGGCCATCGCGGAGCTGTGCCGGTGAGAGGGCCTGCCATCCGCCGCTGGGGCGCCGCCGGGGCGGCCCTGGCGCTGTGCCTGTCCCTTGCCGCCTGCCAGGGGGAGACCATGACCGCCTTTGACGCCGCCGACTATGTGCAGGGCGTGCTGGACGAGACCTACAAGGGCACCTGGGACAACGCCTTTCTGGACCTGGTGGACCTGACCGACGGAGAGGCCCAGGACGCCTACGAGGCCTCCCTGAACGAGGAGTACCGGCGCTTTGCCTACCAGTTCGACCTCAACGACGGCCTCCTCACCGAGGAGACCCGCCAGTCGGCCCTGGACCTGCTGGCCGAGGTGTCGGCCAAGGCCCAGTACACCGTCCAGAAGGCGGTGGCTCTGGACGACACACGGTACGCCGTGGAGGTGTCGGTGCGGCCCATGGACCTCTTCATCCAGGTCCGGGAGGACGCCCTGGCCGACTTCCAGGCCCAGTTCAGCGAGCAGTACGCCGGCGTGGACCTGGACGAGCTGTCGGCGGAGGAGCGGACGGCCCTGGAGACCGAGTATGAAAACGCCTGGGCCAGCGGCATCGTGGAGCTGTGCCGAGGCCGTCTGGGCCTTGTGAACTACCGGGATGTGGAGCGCATCCTGGTGCTGGTGGCCCCCGATGACGACGGGCTCTACACCATGAGCGACAACGACTTTTCCAATCTCTCTGCCCTGATCCTGCCCTACTGAAACCAAAAAACGGCCGCGCCCTTCAAAGGGCGCGGCCGTTTCAGTTTGTTGAAAAAGGAAAAATGCCTCAGATTTTGTGTAAGAGCCTCGCAGAGTTCCGTCGTCCACAGACGACGGAAAAAATTATAGCCTGTTTTTTCCGGGGACATGTGCCTCGGAAAAAACACGACTCAGGCCGCAAACGTGCGAGATGGGAACCCAAACAAAGCCCAACGAAGCGGGTTTGTTTGGGAGAGGAGGGGCAAGGGAGCAGAGCGATACCTGGCCGTCAGGCCGGGATGAGCGGTGCGGACTTTGCCCCGACGATGTGCGATGCAGCGGCCTGCAGATTTTCGAAAAAATGCTTGCATTTTTGAGAGAGCCTGTCGACTTTGTCGACAGGCTCAAGCGGCCGTTTTGTATGTATGGCTCAGAGGATGTCGATGTGCTCGCCGCTGAGGGCCTTGTTCATGGAACGGACGGCGCAGAACTTGCCGCACATGGAGCAGGTGTCGTCGTGCTCGGGGGAGCGGTCGGCCCGGATGGCCTTGGCGGTCTCCGGGTCCAGGGCGCAGGCCCACTGCCCCTCCCAGTCCAGCCTCTGACGGGCCTCGGCCATTTTGTCATCGATCTCCCGGGCGCCACGGATGCCCTTGGCGATGTCGGCGGCGTGGGCGGCGATCCTGGAGGCGATGATCCCCTGCTTCACATCCTCCAGGTTGGGGAGGGCCAGGTGCTCGGCAGGGGTGACATAGCACAGGAAGGCGGCGCCGCTCATCGCGGCCATGGCCCCGCCGATGGCGGCGGTGATGTGGTCGTAGCCGGGGGCGATGTCGGTGACCAGGGGCCCCAGCACATAGAAGGGGGCCCCCATGCAGATGGTCTGCTGGACCTTCATGTTGGCGGCGATCTGGTCCATGGGCACGTGGCCGGGGCCCTCCACCATGACCTGTACGTCCTTCTCCCAGGCCCGCTTGGTGAGCTCGCCCAGCCGCACCAGCTCCTCGATCTGGCACACGTCGGTGGCGTCGGCCAGGCAGCCGGGCCGGCAGGCGTCGCCCAGGGAGATGGTCACGTCGTATGCCCGGCAGATGTCCAGGATCTCGTCGTAGTACTGGTAGAAGGGGTTCTCCTCGCCGGTCATGCACATCCAGGCAAAGACCAGGGAGCCGCCCCGGGAGACGATGTTCATCTTCCGCTTGTGCTTGCGGATCTGATCGATGGTTTTTCTGGTGATGCCGCAGTGGAGGGTGACGAAGTCCACCCCGTCCTGGGCGTGGAGCCGGATGACGTCGAGGAAGTCCTGGGCGGTGAGGGTGTCCAGGTCCCGCTGGTAGTGGATGACGCTGTCGTACACCGGCACGGTGCCGATCATGGCGGGGCACTCGCTGGTGAGCTTGCGGCGGAATGGCTGGGTGTTGCCGTGGCTGGAGAGGTCCATGATGGCCTCGGCGCCCAGGTCCACGGCGGACATCACCTTCTGCATCTCCACATCGTAGTCCTTGCAGTCCCGGGAGACGCCCAGGTTGACGTTGATCTTGGTGCGCAGCATGGAGCCCACGCCCTGGGGGTCCAGGCAGGTGTGGAGGCGGTTGGCGGGGATGACCGCCTTGCCGGCGGCCACCAGGGGGAGGAGTTCTTCGGTGGTCATCCGCTCCTTTTTGGCCACCGCCTCCAGCTCCGGGGTGACGATGCCCTTCCGGGCGGCTTCCATCTGTGTGGCATAGGTCCGTTCCATGGTCATAAACTTCCTTTCGTATCCAGTCAGAATGGTTCGGCGTATTCGCCGGAGACCGCAAAGGCGTGGTTCATGGGTCCGCTGCCCCTGCCCAGGTCCAGCATGGCCCCCAGGGCGCCGGAGAGGTAGCCCTTGGCCTCGTAGACCGCCGTCTCCAGGTCCTTGCCCTTGGCCAGGTTGGAGGCGATGGCGGAGGATAGGGTGCAGCCGGTGCCGTGGGTGTTGGGGTTGTCGATGCGGCGGCCACGGAACCATTTGACCCCGGAGGGCTGCCAGAGACAGTCGTTGGCGGTGCTCACCTGGTGTCCCCCCTTGCACAGCACGGCACAGCCGTAGGCCGAGCCGATGGCGGCGGCGGCGGCCTCCATGTCCTGTTCGGAGGAGATGGACATGCCGGAGAGGACCTCCGCCTCGGGGATGTTGGGGGTGAGGATCTCCGCCAGGGGGAGCAGCTCCGCCTTCAGGGTGGAGACCGCCTCCTCCGACAGCAGCCGGGCGCCGCTGGTGGCCACCATCACCGGGTCCACCACCACGTGGGCGGACCGGTATTTGGCCAGCACCCGGGCGATGGTACGGATGAGGGGAGCGGAGGAGACCATCCCCACCTTCACCGCCTGGGGCGGGATGTCGGTAAAAATGCTCTCCAGCTGCTGCTCCAGGAAGTCGGGCGGGACTTCCAGAATACCTGTGACGCCGGTGGTGTTCTGGGCGGTCAGGGCCGTGATGGCGCTCATGGCGTACACGCCGTGGACGGTCATGGTCTTGATGTCTGCCTGGATACCGGCGCCTCCGCTGGGGTCGCTCCCAGCGATCGTCAATGCTGTGACCATAAGGATGCTCCTTTCAGCAGTGCCGTTTTGTTACGCGACGGAAGGTGGTGCCCCCGATCCGCCGCGATGGATGAACTTGTGTCAGCGGGCGGCCAGGTCCGCGGCAGCCCGCAGGGCGCGGGCGGCGGCGGTGAGGTCGCTCTGGGAGAAAATGGCGCTCACCACGGCGGCCCCGGCGATGCCGGTGCCGGCCAGGGTGGGGAGATTTTCGGCGTTGACCCCGCCGATGGCCACCACGGGGATGGACACGGCGGCACAGATGGCCTTCAGGGTGTCCGCCGAGGTGGGGACGGTGTCCGCCTTGGTGCCGGTGGGGAACATGGCCCCCACCCCCAGGTAGTCCGCCCCCTCCGCCTGGGCCCGGAGGGCCTCGGCCACGGTGTGGGCGGTGGCCCCCAGGATGCGGTCGGGACCCAGCAGGGCCCTGGCCTCGGGGAGGGGCAGGTCCTCCTGGCCCAGGTGGACCCCGTCGGCCCCGACGGCCAGGGCGATGTCCACCCGGTCGTTGATGAGGAGGGGGACCCTCCGGGCCCGGCACAGTGGGAGGAGGGTGCGGGCCAGGGCCAGGATCTCCCCGGCAGAGGCCTCCTTCTCCCGGAGCTGGAGGCAGGTGACGCCGCCGTCCAGGGCGGCCTCCACCGCCTGGGCCAGGGTGACCCCGGCAGGGAGGGCGCGGCGGTCGGTGACGGCGTAGAGCCGCAGCTCAGAGGGGGAGAGCTTCATAGTTGGCTCCTTTCTCCAGCGCTTGGCCGGTGAGGTGATAGACGGCGTCGATGATGCGGCCCCGGTAGGCGGCGTTGCCGTCGCCGGGGACCATCCGCTCCCAGGCCAGCTCCCCGGCCAGACCCATGGCGCACACCGCTTGGAGGGCGGCCTCCAGGGGTTTGGACGGCTGGACGGCGAGGAAGGCGGTGAGGAGGGCGGAGAGCTGACAGCCGGTGCCGGTGACCCGGCCCATCTCAGGCCGGCCGTTGCGGACGGCGTAGCAGGTGTGTCCGTCGGTGACCAGGTCCACGGTACCGGTGACGGCCACCACTGCGTTCAGCTCCCGGGCCTGGGCGGCGATGCGTGGGGCGGCGGAGGAGAGGTTCTCCTCGGTGATCCGGTCGGCGGGGGCGGCGTCTACTCCGGCGCCGCCTCCGTCCCGACCGGTCAGAGCGGCCAGTTCGGTGGGGTTGCACCGGAGTACGGCAGGGTGGAGGGCACGGGTCAGCTCCCGGGCGATCTGGGTGCGGAAGGTGCTGCTCCCCGCTCCCACCGGGTCCAGCACCAGGGGGATGCCCCTGGTGGCGGCCGCCGCGCCGGCGGCGTACATGGCGGGGACGGAGGCGCTGCGGAGGGTGCCCAGATTGAGGCAGAGGCCCTGGGCGGCCAGGGTGATCTCGGCGGCCTCCGCCGGATCGTCGGCCATGACGGGCCGGGCGCCGGCGGCCAGCAGGAGGTTGGCCACGTCGTTGGCGGTGACATAGTTGGTGATACAGTGGATGAGGGGGGCGGACTGCCGCACCGCCTCCACAACGGCTCCGTCCATGCTCAGCCCTCCTGGGGGCGGCGGAGCTGCCAGGAGCGCAGCACCCCGGCCCGGTCCAGCACGCCCAGGGCGATGCCGGCCAGGATGGCGCCGGCGGCGGTGGAGATGAGGAAGGGGACGATGTAGGCGTAGAAGGCGATGGCGGCGGGGTCCTTGCCCACCACCAGGATGGCCACGGGATAGGCGCACAGGCCGCCCAGCACGGCGGTGCCGAAGACCTCGGCCAGGCAGGCGGCCGGCAGCCGGGGCAGCTTGGCGTAGACGAGGCCGCAGAGGAGGGCGCCCAGCATGCTGCCGGGGAAGGCCATGGGGGTGCCCAGGCCCAGCAGGTTGCGGATGAGGCTGGCGGCGAAGGCCACTCCCACGCCGTACCAGGGCCCCAGGCAGACGGCGCAGATGATGTTGACCATGTGCTGGACGGGGGCACACTGGGAGCCCAGCACGGGGAAGGAGAAGAGGCTCCCGACCACTGCCACGGCGGTGAGCAGACCGGCGGCCGAGCGCTTTTTGACGCGGGTATGATCCATGGATAACAGCTCCTTTTCGGTTTTCTCGACCCGGAGGTCGGGCGGTCGAGACTTGCTGGTCTCCTCTCACGCCGGAACACGGCTTCCCATCGCGGTCCTTGCCCGCGGCACAGGGCGCTCCCCCTCTGCCGCCATGCTCAAAGCGGAGCATGCTCGCTCTCCCGCCGGTGCTCACCTCCCAAAACGAAAAAAACGGACGCGCCAACATGACACGTCCGCTTTCTCCAAGCTCACATCCCTACGTTGGCATTACCCAAATCAGGTCAAAGGGTCGGAGTTGGATGACTCCCTCTCAGCCCGCCGCACGAGCTCCCC
>CALWYC010000121.1 GCA_944385655.1 uncultured Intestinimonas sp.
GGAACAACAGGGCTCGAACCTGTGACATCATGCTTGTAAGGCATGCGCTCTCCCAGCTGAGCTATGCTCCCCTGTTGGCCACTCTCGTCAGACGGCGAAAGTTATTATAACAAGCTGCCCCCCCATCTGTCAACACCAAAATCAAAATTTTTCATTTTTTCTTTCCAGCCCGCTGGGAGGGCCCGGAGCGCCCTCCCGCGGAGCCGGAGAAAGGGTCAGTCGTCGGTGGCCTCGGCCAGCAGGGCCTCCAGCTCCTCCCTGGAGAAGTGGTAGACCTTGTCGCAGAACTGGCAGGTGAGGTCGGCGGAGCCCTCCTTGTCGATCATGTCCCGGAGCTCGGCCTTGCCCAGGCTGATGACAGCCTGGGAGACCCGGTCCCGGTCGCAGTAGCATTTATAAGAGACGGGGGCCCGCTCCAGCAGCTCGGGGGCCATGCCCTCCAGCAGCCGCTCCAGCACCTGGGCGGCGTCGGCGCCCTGGCGGAGGACCTCGGTGACGGGGCCCAGCCGGCGGACGGCCTCCTCCAGCCGGTCGATGGTGGACTCGTCGGCGCCGGGGAGGAGCTGGAGCATGTAGCCCCCGGCGCAGAGGACGGACTGGTCGGTGTCCACCAGCACCCCCAGGCCGCAGGCGGTGGGGATCTGCTCGCTGGCGGCGAAGTAGGCGGTGAGGTCCTCGGCGATCTCGCCGCTCACCAGGGGGACGGAGCCCACATAGGGCTCCTTGAGGCCGATGTCCTTGATGAGGGTCAGGAAGCCGTCGGTGCCCACGCCGGCGCCCACGTCCAGCTTGCCCGGCCCCTTCAGGGGGAGCTCCACCTGGCCGTTTTGCAGGTAGCCCCGCACATTGCCCGCCGAGTCGGACACGGCGATGATGCTCCCCAGAGGGCCGCCGCCCTTGATGCGCAGGGTGACGGAGCCCTTCTCCTCCTTCATGGCGGCGCCGATCATGGAGCAGCCCATGAGGCTGCGGCCCAGGGCGGCGGTGGCCAGGGGGGAGAGCTTGTGGATCTGGCGGGCGCGTTCCACCAGGTCCTTTCCGGTGACGGCGATGGCCTTCACGGCCCCGTCGCCGGTGATCATGCGTACGATCTCATCCATAATTATTGTTACGATTCCTTTCGTGCGGTGAAAAAGATCCGGTCCTCGCCGGGCCGGGGCGGCCGCAGCTTCCGGTCGCCGTACTGTTTGATGTGGGTGAAGCCGGCCTTTTGGAGCATGGCGGTGAGCTCCTCCGGGGCGTAGGCCCGCTCCTGGTGGACCTCCTCCTCCCGGCGCCAGAGCCCGTTCTCCTCCCGGAAGAAGAGGTCGAAGCCGTAGGTGCAGATCCGGCTCCGCCGGGCGTAGTCCGCCCGCCAGACGCAGTAGGTGTCCTCGGTCTCGTCGATGAACATGCCGCCGTCCAGGCCCTCCAGCTTCTCCGGCGTGTTGACGTCGAAGAGGAAGAGCCCGCCGGGCATCAGAAAGAGGTGGACCCGCTCAAAGGCCCGCTGCAGGTCCCGGGGCCGGGTCACGTAGTTCACGCTGTCCAGGCAGCAGACGCAGGCGTCGATGGTGCCGTAGAGGTCCAGCTCCTCCATGGGCTGCTGGAGGAACATGGGGGGGATGACCCCGGTGAGGCCCCGCGCCTTTTCCGACGCCACCATGAGCATCTCCGCCGACAGGTCCACCCCGATCATCTCATAGCCCCGCCGGGCCAGCAGACAGGTCATCTCGCCGGTGCCGCAGGCCAGGTCCAGCACGGTGCGGATGGGGATGGGGCAGCGGGAGAAGTGCTTTTCCAGGTAGTCGGCCCAGGCCTCGTGGTCCACGTCGGCGGTGAGGGCGTCGTACCGGAGGGCCAGGGACTCGTAGCTGCTCATGCCTCCTCCCCGGCCTTCTCCCGGAGCTCCTTGGCCCGGGGCAGCACCTGCTTGTAGCCGTCGGCGCCGTAGTTCAGGGCCCGGTTCACCCGGCTGATGGTGGCGCTGCTGGCGCCGGTGCGCTCCAGGATATCATTATAGATCATGCCGTCGTTGAGCAGCAGGGCCACCTCGAAGCGCTGCTCCATGGCCCGCAGCTCGGCCACAGTGCACAGGTCCTCGAAGAAACGCTTGCACTCGTCCAGATCCCTCAGAGTCAGGATGCTCTCATAGAGCAGGTCGCCATTCTCCTTGGTTTTTTTCGTCATAAGGGAGAAACACCCTCTTTCGTTGTGCTGAGCCCCACGGACAGGGCCCGTGATTGTGGTAGGGTCGGTCCGCCCGGGAGGGTACGGACCGTTACAATTTTACTACACTGAAGTATGAAAGTAAAGGAGAAAATGTGTCTGTGACCACCTTTTTGGGGGCGCATATACTGAAAAAGAGGTGATGTCCGGTGTGGAGAGACATATGCTGGAAGGAGACCCTGAATTGGGAGGGAGAGCCGGCGCTGGCGCTGGACCTGGCGGTCCCCCTGCCGGTGGAGGAGGACCGGGGCGGAGTGCGGATGGGCCGCTGGTGCGCCCGGCTGGCGGCGGTGTGGTACCGCCGCTGGACCGGCCCACTGTACCGCCGGGCCTGCGCCGCCCTGGAGGAGGCCCGGGCGTCGGCCCGGCCCTTCTGGCCCTGGAGCGCCGGGCTGACCTGGACCCTGGCCCGGGAGGACGAGGCGGTGTGCAGCCTGTGGCTGGAGGGCCGGGAGCGGCGGGGGAGGGGAGCGCCCCTGGTCCTGCGCACCGCCATGACCTGGACCCGGCGGGACGGCTTTCCGGTGGCCCTGTCCCAGTGCCTTCCGGCGGCGGAGGACTGGAGGGGGGCGGTCCTGGCCCGGGTGGAGGCGGGGCTGGAGGCGATGAGACGGGAGGGGGTCTCCCTCCGGCGGGACGCCAAAGCCCGGGCGGGGAAGACCCTGGACCCGGACCGGTTCTTCCTGGGCCCGGAGGGCCCCACCCTCTATTATCCCATGGGCGCCCTGGGTCCAAACAGCAGCGGCATCCTGGAATTTCCGCTGTGGGAAAAGGCCGGAAGCGGAACTTTTTACGGCCAGAAAAATCCTGAAAAAGTCTAAAAATGGAAAATTCTTTCTTGCATCTGGAGAAACGATGGAATATAATACTTCAGTCCTCGGAACACTGAACACACAGGAGGAATCGAACCATGGTCAAAGCGATCGTCGGAGCCAACTGGGGCGACGAAGGCAAGGGAAAGATCACCGATCTGTTCGCGGAGGGATCTGACGTTGTCGTCCGGTTCCAGGGCGGCGCAAATGCCGGCCATACCATCATCTGCAACTACGGGAAATTCGCCCTGCACCAGCTGCCGTCGGGCGTCTTTTATCCCCATATCACCAACATCATCGGCAACGGCGTTGCCCTGGACGTGCCCAAGTTCCTGGAGGAGCTCCGGCACCTGCGGGAGGGCGGCGTGCCGGCCCCCCACATCATCATCGACCAGCGCACCCAGGTGCTGATGCCCTACCACGTCCTCCAGGACCAGTATGAGGAGGAGCGGCTGGCCGGTCACGCCTTCGGCTCCACCAAGTCGGGCATCGCCCCCTTCTACTCCGACAAGTACGCCAAGTACGGCATCCAGGTCTGCGAGCTCTTCGACGAGCCCCGGCTCATGGAGCGGCTGGAGCAGGTCTGCGCCATCAAGAACGTGCTCTTTGAGCACCTCTACCACAAGCCCAAGCTGGACCCCAAGGCCCTCTTCGACCAGATCACCGGCTACCGGGACCAGATCGCCCCCTACGTGGGCGACGCCATGAGCTTCGTGAAGGAGGCCCTGGCCGAGGGCAAGCAGGTCCTGCTGGAGGCCCAGCTGGGCGCCATGAAGGACCCCGACTTCGGCATCTACCCCTTCACCACCTCCTCCCACACCCTGGCCGGCTTCGGCTGCATGGGAGTGGGTGTGGCCCCCCAGGACATCAGGAGCATCACCGCCATCACCAAGGCCTACTCCAGCGCCGTGGGCGCCGGCGCTTTCGTGTCCGAGCTCTTCGGCGACGAGGCGGAGGAGCTGCGCAACCGGGGCGGCGATTCCGGCGAGTACGGCGCCACCACCGGCCGGCCCCGCCGGGTGGGCTGGTTCGACGCCGTGGCCACCCGCTACGGCTGCAAGGTCCAGGGCGCCACCGAGGTGGCCCTCACCGCTGTAGATGTGCTGGGTTACCTGGACGAGATCAAGGTCTGCACCGGCTACGAGATCGACGGCAAGATCACCCGGGACTTCCCGGTCACCCCCCTGCTGGAGCGGGCCAAGCCGGTCTACACCACCCTGCCCGGCTGGAAGTGCGACATCCGGGGGGAGACCGACTACAGCCGGCTGCCCGGTCAGACCAAGGACTACGTGGACTTTTTGGAGCAGGAGATCGGTGTGCCCATCACCATCGTCTCCACCGGCCCCAAGCGCCATGAGATCGCCTATCGGCGGTAAAAACGCTTTCGTTAGAAACGTGCAGAGACTTTTCTCTGCACGTTTTTTCTGTTTCAACGGCAAAAATGTAAAAAGATGTAAGGAAATGGAGTAAAAAACCGGTAATATTGGTGGGACCACTTAAATAGATAAGAAATGAGAACTTTTTCAGCGGAAAAGTTCGATATTTATATCAGTCAAATAGACCAAAGTGCGTTCTGTACAATGGAACAAAAGGGAGAAAAAAGCGGTTTTCGTGTAAACACAGAAAAGGATAAGAACGCGAAAAACACTGCGGCACAATGGATTGAGTGACATTGTATCGGCAGGGGATGGGGTCGGTTGACAAACGGATTTTTTGGTATATAATGATAGCCGAAATTGTGAACAAATTGTGTTGGGGTTTGTTCATGGTTGTACATTATAAGGAGGGAAACGCATGTTCAAAAAGTTTACCAATGGCTGCGTACGCGTCGTCAACCGGTGGCTGCCTGATCCGTTCCTGTTCGCCATCATCCTGACCATCGTGGTCTTCATCGCCTCGATGATCGGCACCCAGCAGAGCCCCGTGGCTCTGGTCAACTCCTGGGGTAACTCCAGCGGCTTCTGGGGCCTGCTGTCCTTCTCCATGCAGATGGCTCTGGTGCTGGTGCTGGGCTCCGCCATGGCTTCCGCCAAGGTCTGTAAGAAAATCCTGGGCGCCATTGCCTCCATCGCCAAGGACAAGAAAAGCGCTATCCTGATCACCACCTTCGTCTCCACCATCTGCTGCTGGCTGAACTGGGGCTTTGGCCTCATCGCCGGCGCCCTGCTGGCCAAGGAGGTGGCCCGCCGCGTGAAGGACGTGGACTACCCCCTGCTGATCGCCTCCGCCTACTCCGGCTTCGTCATCTGGCATGCCGGCCTTTCCGGCTCCATCCCCCTGCAGATGGGCGCCGAGGGCGGCACCGAGATCCTGGGTGTGGTGTACTCCGCCCCCATCTCCCAGACCGTCTTCCATCCCGTGAACCTGGGCATGGTGCTGGTCATCCTCATCCTGATGCCCCTGGTCAACTACGCCATGCACCCCGATGCCGCCCACACCATCACTGTGGACCCCGCCATTCTGGTGGAGGAAGAGGAGAAGACCTACACCATCGACACCCCCGCTGAGAAGATCGAGCACAGCCGCATCCTCTGGGTCATCACCCTGGTGCTGGGCTTTGCCTACATCATCTACTACTTTGTCACCAAGGGCTTCAACCTGGACCTGAACATCGTCAACATGATTTTCATGTTCCTGGGCATCCTGCTCCACGGCGACCTGCGCAAGTATGTGGACGCCATCGGCGAGGCCGCCGGCGGCGCCGCCGGCATCCTGCTCCAGTTCCCCTTCTATGCCGGCATCATGGGCCTGATGGTGGCCACCAACCCCGAGACCGGCGTGTCCCTGGCCTCCATCATCGCCAACTTCTTCACCAACATTTCCAATGAGATCACCTTCCCCATGCTGACCTTCCTGTCCGCCGGCATCATCAACTTCTTCGTGCCCTCCGGCGGCGGTCAGTGGGCGGTCCAGGCCCCCATCGTCATGCCTGCCGCCACTCAGATGGGCATCGAGTACGGCCGCTCCGCCATGGCCATCGCCTGGGGCGACCAGTGGACCAACATGATCCAGCCCTTCTGGGCTCTGCCCGCTCTGGGCGTGGCCGGTCTGTCCGCCCGCAACATCATGGGTTACCTGGTCATCGTCACCATCTTCACCGGTGTGGTCGCCTGCGGCGGCTTCCTGGTGTGGGGCATGTTCTTCTAAGGTATCCTCCCAACGCATACAAAACGCCCGGACTTCGGTCCGGGCGTTTTTGCGTTCGGGCGGAGACGCCGGGAGCGGCACCAAACCGTGGGGGACACATAGAATGGGATGGAGGCGGACACCGCCGCCCGCCTTTTCCCAACGCCATGTTTAGGAGGTATCACCATGCCTGAAAAGGTCGTGCCCGGTCCCGTGCAGGAGAGCGCCTGCATCCGGGAGGCCGTGTGCATACACACCAAGAAGATCTTTGACAGCTG
>CALWYC010000122.1 GCA_944385655.1 uncultured Intestinimonas sp.
CAGCCCCCTCCCCCACCCATATCATCACCTGGAAAGGAGCCATATTCATGCCCACCCTTGACGAGATCCGCGCCTGTCTCTCCGGCGACCGCTTTGCCACCGAGACCGTGGGCGTCCACATCGACGCCGCCGAGCCCGGCTACGCCCGGTGCTCCATGCCCGTCCGCCCCATCCACCTCAACGCCAACTCCGTCCCCATGGGGGGCGCCATCTTCACCCTGGCGGACTTCGCCTTCGCCGTGGCCGCCAACGGCCACAGCACCCGGGTCACCGTCACCCAGCAGGTGGCCGTCACCTTCCTGGCCGCCTCCCGGGGCAAGACCCTCCTGGCCGAGGCCCGGTGCCTCAAGGCCGGCCGCACCACCTGCCTCTACACCGTGGACGTCACCGACGACCTGGGCGCCCAGGTGGCCCACCTCACCATCAACGGCTTCACCACCGACCCCCCGCCCCTGAAAAACAGCTGAATCCGCCCCTCCGACGCCCGCCTCCGCGGGCGCCTTTTTTGTCTCTCCTCCGGTCCGCGGGCAAAAAGGTATGATAAAACATCATACTTCCCAAAATTTCCTTCCCCATTATAATAAGGTTAACGAACAAGTTCCCTTTCCGCTGAGACCGGCCCGGGAGGCGACCTGCCCCGGGCCATGAGAAGAAGGAGTGACAGAGAAGGATGGACAATGAAAAGAAGATCCCCCTGGCCAGCCGCATCCCCCCAAAGGTGTGGCTGCTGATTTCCTTTGTGGCGGCCATCGCGGCGTGGTACGTGCTCTCGGTCCTGCCCGCCACCTCCCGCGGCTTCCCCAACGTGGTGGTGACCACCCAGGGCCTGCTCACCATGATCCAGCGCGGCGTGTTCTGGGCCGACCTCTCCAGCAGCCTCATCTCCGTGTTCGCCGGCTACGCCCTGGGCTTCATCATCGCCCTCCCCGTGGCCATCCTCATGGCCTGGTACATGCCGGTGCGCAACATCCTGGAGCCCTGGATCCAGTTCATCCGCAACATCCCTCCCCTGGCCTACGTACCTCTGATCGTCATCTGCGCCGGCGTGGGCCGGCGGCCCCAGATCATCGTCATCACCATCGCCTGCTTCCTCATCATGTGCGTGACCATCTACCAGGGCGTCATCAACGTGGATGAGACCCTCATCAAGGCCGCCCGCGTCCTGGGCGCCACCGACCGGGACATCTTCGTCCGGGTCATCGCCCCCGCCACCCTGCCCTTCATCCTCACCGCCGTGCGGCTGGGCGCTTCGGTGGCCCTCACCACACTGATCGCCGCCGAATCCACCGGCGCCCAGGCCGGTCTCGGTATGCGGATCCGTTCCCTCAATAACACCTTTGAGTCGGCCCCCATGCTGGCCTACGTCATCATCATCGGCATCATCGGTATCACCATGGAGACCGTCATCAAATACTTGGAAAGGAAGCTGACAGGATGGCAGGAGAAGAGAGAAATCTGATCTTAAAGATCGATAACGTCCGCAAGGTCTACAACACCCGCAACGGCGAGATGGTGGCCCTCAACGGCGTGGACCTGGACATCTACGAAAACGAGTTCATCTGTGTGGTGGGCCCCTCCGGCTGCGGCAAGTCCACCCTCCTCAACATCATCGCCGGCCTGCACGAGGCCTCCTCCGGCGCCGTCTACTGCAAGGGCAAGAAGGTCACCGGCACCGGCACCGAGCGGGGCGTGGTCTTCCAGCAGTACGCCCTCTTCCCCTGGCTCACCGTGAAGAAGAACGTCATGTTCGCCCTGGAGATGAAAGGCATCAAGGGCAAGGAGGCCGAGGAGCAGGCCATGAAGTATCTGGAGAAGGTGGATCTGGTGAAGTTCGCCGACCACTTCCCCAAGGAGCTCTCCGGCGGTATGAAGCAGCGGGTGGCCATCGCCCGGGCCTACGCCGCCGACCCGGAGGTGCTGCTCATGGACGAGCCCTTCGGCGCCCTGGACGCCCAGACCCGCACCCAGCTCCAGACCGAGCTGCTGGAGACCTGGGAGAAGGACCAGAAGACCTGCTTCTTCATCACCCATGACGTGGAGGAGGCCATCATCCTGGCCCAGAAGGTCATCATCATGTCCGCCCGGCCCGGCCGCATCAAGTCCATCGTCAACATCGACATCCCCTACCCCCGCACCCAGGAGACCAAGATGACCCCCCGCTTCCTGGAGCTCAAAAACGAGATCTGGAGCCAGGTCTACCAGGAGTACCTGGAGGTCCGGAAGTGATCCCCCGATTGGAACGGCTCCGCCGTTGCAATAGAACGTGAAAGGCCTGCATACATCCAATGATCATAGGAGGAATGAACGTGAAAAAGTTTCTTGCCATGCTCCTGACCATCGCCATGCTGGGCGGCGTCCTGGCCGGCTGCGGCGGCGGCACCGCCACCACCACCCCCGCTCCCGCCGAGACCGGCACCACCGAGACCGGCACTCCCGAGGCCTCCGCCCCCGTGGAGACCGTGGACCTCACCGTGGGCTACATGTCCAACTACGGCAGCCTGTGGAGCGTCATCACCGCCGACAAGCTGGGCTACTTCGCCGAGGAGGGCATCAACATCACCCTCACCGGCTTTGACTCCGGCCCCAACATCATCGCCGCCATGGAGAGCGGCTCCGTCAACTTCGGCTACATCGGCGACGGCGCCCACAAGCTCTGTGTCCAGGGCAACGCCACCATCATCGGCCTGTCCCACATCTCCAACGGCGACGCCGTCATCGGCGGCCCCAACGTCAAGACCCTGGAGGACCTGAAGGGCAAGACCGTGGCCTACTCCTCCGGCACCTCCAGCGAGACCATCCTCACCAACGCCCTGAACAGCGTGGGCCTCACCATGGATGACATCACCGCCATGGACATGGACGCCTCCGCCGTGGTGACCGCCATGCTCTCCGGCGGCGTGGACGCCTGCGCCATCTGGTCTCCCCAGAGCCTGACCATCCTGGACGAGATGGCCGACGCCACCAAGCTGGCCGAGAACGTGGACTACTCCGACATCAGCATCTCCCTGGCCAGCTGGATCGTCAAGCCCGACTACCTGGCCGCCAACCGGGACGTGGCCGTCCGCTTCATGCGGGCCCTCTTCAAGGCCATGGACTACGCCGCCCAGGAGGAGCACTATGAGGAGGTCGCCCAGTGGGTGGCCGACTACCTGGCTCTGGACGTGAACTCCGTGCTGCCCCAGGCCCGCGGCGACGCCGAGTGGCTCACCGGCAAGGACGTGGTGGCCGGCATCGCCGACGGCACCGTGGAGGCCTACTATCAGCTCCAGCAGGAGATGATGGTGAACTCCGGCGCCATCACCGCCGAGGAGCAGTGCCCCGTCGCCGACTATGTGGATATGGAGCTCATGACCGAAGCCGGCAACTACTGAGCCAGCCTTCTGTATACCGGACGAACAGCCCGGAAGGGGCGGCGGCTGAAGCGCCGCCGCCCCTTCTTCCTGTCCATGTTTACACCGGCCGCGCCATCCGGTACAATAGAGGCAGTACCATTCCGGGAAGGAGGGAGCGCGGATGCTGCTGCTGCTCTCCGCCGGCCTGCTGGTCGGCTCTCTGCTGGTCCTCGTCTCCAAAAAGAATCGGGAATCCCTGCTGCTCTCCGGCATGTGCCTGAGCCTCACCCTCTTCCTGGCCGGGGTCATGATCCTCATCGCCAAGAAGGGCGGTATCTCCAGGGAGCTGGAGGTCTTCCTCTTCTTCTCCCACAGCCTGCGGCTCTGGATCCAGTACCGCTTCATCACTCTGGGGCAGCTGGGCTACCTCATCGCCATCGGCCGGCACCTCTTTCCCCTCTTTCTGGTGGAGATGGCCATGTGCTACTCCATGCTCCCCGCCGTGCGGAAACACCCCATGCTGCGCCGCCTGGCCACGGTGCTGCCCATCGTCACCCTGATCCTCTACTGTCCCCCCCTCTACCGGCTCCTGGAGCCCATAGGACAGGGCTTCCGCACCGGGCTCTACTACTTCTCCTACTGCTGGGTGGTGGGCTATGTCGTTCTGGCGCTGGCCCTGCTGCTCATCGAGTTCTTCTCCATCACCATGAGCTTCTGCCGGCAGCAGTATCTTCAGATCCTGGTCTGTCTGGCCGCCCTCTCCACTCTCTTTCTCCTCTATTGCGGCCAGGACCCCAGCCAGGTCTACCGCTTCTACAGCTATGACTACCTGTGGATCAAGGGGGTGGGCTACCTCCAGTACACCCCCGGCCTCAGCGGCTACATCGTCCTGGTGGTGGGCAACCTGATCTGCGGCGGCCTGGGGCTGGTGAGCCTCCTCCGCTTCACCCAGGACAACCTGACCCAGGACCGGAACGAGGTGGTGCTGGAGCGGAAGTTCGACGTGGCCCGTACCGGCGCCTCGGTGTTCGTCCACAGCATCAAGAACCAGCTTCTGGCCAACCGGGTGCTCCACAAGCGCATCCGGACCGAGCTGGAGCGGGAGGCGCCCGACCTGGACAAGGTCCGGGCCTGGGCCGGCAGCCTGTGCGACAACAACGAGCAGCTCATCTCCCGCTCGGAGGAGCTCTACCGCACCGTCAAGGCCAAGTCCGTCCGGCTGGTCCCCACCTCTCTGGGGCGGCTGGCGGAGCTCTCCGCCTCCCGGTTCCACCACAAGTACCCGGAGGGCCGCCTTCTGGTGGAGGTGGACGGGGAGGTCCAGGTCCTGGCCGACGAAAACTACCTCTCCGAGGCCATCTACAACCTGCTCACCAACGGCTGGGAGTCCAACCTTTTAGCCGACAACGCCAACTGCGCCGTCACCCTCTACAGCCACATGGAGCGGCTCTACACCGTGCTGGAGGTCCGGGACCACGGCACCGGCATCCCCCACGCCGCCCTCAAGCACATCTGTGAGCCCTTCTACTCCAGCAAGAACAGCAACTACAACTGGGGCATGGGACTCTACCACGTGCAGACCATCATCCGCAGCCACCTGGGCAGCCTTCGGGTGGAGAACCACGCCGGCGACGGCGCCTCGTTCTACCTTCTCCTCCCCCGCTACGACCAGCACGACATCAAAAGGAGGCGCCAGCCATGATCCGTATCCTCGTCGCCGAGGATTTTGACCTCATCCGGGAGGACCTGTGCGACACCCTGGAGCAGCAGGAGGACATGACGGTGGTGGGCAGCGCCGCCACCGGCGAGGCCATCCAGGCCCTGGCCCTGGAGCACGACTTCGACCTCATCCTCATGGACATCGAGATGGAGACCACCACCGCCGGCATCCGGGCCACCGAGCGCATCCTGGAGCGGAAGCCGGAGGCCAAGGTCCTCTTCCTCACCGCCCATGAGACCGACAACATGATCCTCACCTCCATGGGCGCCGGCGCCGTGGACTACATCGTCAAGGGCTGCGACGACGCCGAGCTCTTCCGGCACATCCGCAGCGCCTACGCCGGACAGCCTCTGCTGGACGGCAAGATCCAGAACCTCCTCCTCAAGGAGTACTCCCGGCTGCGCACCTCCGAGCGCTCCCTCCTCTTCTTCATCAGCACCGTCTCCCAGCTCACCGCCGCCGAGCGGGAGCTGGTCCGCCTGCTGCTGGAGGACCGGAAGGTCAAGGAGATCGCCGCCATCCGCTGCGTGGAGGTGGTCACCGTCAAGACCCAGATCAAAAGCCTCCTCCACAAGTTCGGCTGCACCCGGACCAAGGAGATCGTCAATACCATCCGGGAGCTCAACGTGACCCACCTCTTCTAACCGTTACAGAAAGGAAGATCCACATGGACTACTATCACATCTCCGCCCAGGACCTGGGCAAGGACGCCAAGATCCCCGTGGTCAAGCTGGGGGACTCCGGCGAGGTCTTCTACGAGATCGCCATGGAGATGATCAACACCATCAAGGCCCACAATGAGAAGGGCGAAAAGACCGTCTTCATCTGCCCCGTGGGCCCCGTGGGCCAGTACCCCATCTTCGTCCGCCTGGTGAACCGGGACCGGATCAGCCTGAAGAACTGCTGGTTCATCAACATGGACGAGTACCTCAACGACGACGACACCTACATCGACAAGGAAAGCCTCCTCTCCTTCCGGGGCTTCATGGAGCGCACCGTCTACACCAAGGTGGACCCCGACCTCCTCATGCCCCCCGAGCAGCGGGTCTTCCCCGACCCCGCCGACCCCGGCAAGGTGGACCGGCTCATCGAGGAGCTTGGCGGCGTGGACATCGCCTTCGGCGGCATCGGCATCAACGGCCACCTGGCCTTCAATGAGTCCCGGGAGGACATGACCGCCGAGGCGTTTGCCGCCCAGGGCACCCGGGCCCTCACCCTCAACCCTGAGACCCGCACCGCCAACGCCATCGGCGACCGCTGCGGCGCCATCGACGCCATGCCCCACCGGGCCG
>CALWYC010000123.1 GCA_944385655.1 uncultured Intestinimonas sp.
GTGAGGTTGGTGAGGGCGCTGATCCGGGGCAGGGCGCCCACGGATTGGGTCACCGAGCCGGCGGGCCGGTTGCCCCGGCTGCCGCCGCCGAAGGCGTAGCGCACCCGCAGGTTCTCGTCCCCCTGGGGGGGCACCCGGCCGTGGATGCCGTCGCCGAAGGTGAGCCGGCCCTCATAGGGGTCCAGGCTGTAGCAGCGCTCGTCTGGACCGGCCAGGGCCAGCAGGTCCCGGCGCTCCCAGAGGACCCAGCAGTGGGTGACCACCCGGTCCTCCCGCTCCACCTCCACCCGGTCGGGCATGTCCCGGACCAGGGCCTCCACGTCGGAGAGGGTCAGGCCGCCCACCTCGTCCACCCACACCTGGGCGTCCAGGACGGGGCGGTGGAGGAGGGTGACGGTCTTGCCGGCCTCGTAGGCGCTGACGGAGAAGCGCTCCTCCTGGGCCCTCTCCCGCTGGAGGGCCTCCACGATGTTGAGGTGGATGGCGTTCACCCGGGGGGCGCCGCCGGGGTCGTCCAGGAAGGAGCTCCGGGAGAGGCGCAGCCAGTGGCCCCGGACGCCGAAGAAGGCGTGCTCCGGCAGGGCCCTGGGGAGGTAGAGGAGCATGACGCCGGGGTGGAGCAGGTTGCGGGTGAGGTCCACGGTGCGGACCGCCTCGAACCGGCTGCCGGTCCAGGCCTCGAACCGGACCTTGTCCTCCAGCTTCACCCGCCCCGCCAGATCGAAGAGGATGGACAGGGGCATGGCGTGGGGGGAGCGGTCGAAGCAGAAATACATGGCTCTGGGGTGGTCCTCCATGCCGTCCAGGGCGGGGAAGGAGAGCTCCCCGATGGCCTCGGCGTCCTCCAGGGCCAGGCTGTCGGCATTGTTCTCGGCGGACAGCCGCTGGACGGGGAGGCCTCGGTCGTAGGCCCAGGTGCACACGGCGCCCTTGAGGAAGGGCACCAGCCACCGGGGGGTCATGGAGTAGAGGTTCTCCACGTGGACCACCCGGGCCCGGATGTACCAGCCCGGCTGGGCGTTGACCTCGGCGGGGGAGAGGTCGGCGGGGACCTGGAAGGTGACCTCCAGAGGCCCCTCCTGCTTGCAGGAGAAGGGGTTCCGGTTGCCGGATACCGTCAGGGGGCACCAGCCCAGGCCGTTATAGTACTCCCAGGCCACCTGGGAGACGTAGACGTCGTCGGGCACCACCGCCACGGCGTCCCGCTTGTCGATGATGCGCTGGGTGAACTGGTACTGGGGCTCCAGCCGGTCGGGGCCGTTGACGATGGCGGCCATGTCCAGCCGCAGGGCCACCTGGGCGCCCCGCTTGCGGAAGACCTGGTCGGAGCGGAAGTAGCACAGGCCGTAGGCGGCGGGGCGGTGGCCGAAGCAGTAGCCCCCCTCGGACAGCTCCAGGGGGATGTCCCCGTTGGCCGCGCCGTCCACGTTCCGCCAGCCCTGGGGCCGGCTGCGCAGGCGGACGCCGTTGAGCACCAGCTGGCCGCTGCCCAGGCGGCCGGTGCAGGAGATGGTGTAGTGGCCCTCCTCGTCAGGGGCGAAAGCCCGGTCCCCCTCATAGGTGAGGAGGAGGGCGTTCCCCTGGGCCCGGACGGCGGTGAAGGCCTCCTCCCCCTGTTCGGTGGGGAAGGTCCAGCGGGCCAGGGCGGGGTCGGCCAGGTGGGCGGCGGTCTCGGCGGCGGTGAAGCCGCCCTCCTGCCGCAGCTCCACCTCCACCTCGCAGGGACCGGCCAGGGAGAGGGCGTCGTCCTGGCCCAGGGTGAAGCGGTGCCGCTGGAGGTTCTCCCCCTCCACGGGGCGGAAGAAGGGCATGGGCCGGTCCGGGTCCACCCTCTGGATCACCTCGGCCCTGGGGTCGGCGTAGAAGAGGGCCTGGAGCCGGGCGGGGGTGGACTCGATGCGCCGCCGGGTCTCGTAGACGATGTGCTCCCCCTCCTCGTCCTCGGTGAAGAGCTGGGTGCCCTCGGGCACCGGCACCGGCGCCTCCACCGTGTCGTGGGCGGTGAACTGGAGCAGGCCGGAGGCGCTCACCGGGTCGGGCATCCGGAAGCCGGTGAGGCCCAGAAACTCCGTATGCAGTTTGCCGGGGACCGAGTTGAACCGGTCCACCGTCTGATAGAACATCTCCCCAAAGAGCTCCGCCAGAGCGGAGCCGGGATCGTCCTCCGCCCCCTCGTAGTGCCACTCGGGGGTGTAGGACCGGGCGTGGTCGGCCAGCTGGGCCATGACGGCGGCCCGATCCCTGGGGTCCAAGACCGGCTGCCTCATACCGCGCCGCCTCCTTCGGAGCCCTCCGTGAGATAGAAGGGATAGACATGGTTATAGCGGTTGTTGGTGCTGCGCACCGTGTAGCTCACATGGATGACCACCGCGCCGCTGTGCTGGTCCAGCCGTTCGCACTGGACCTCCACGTCCCGGATGCGGGGCTCCTGCTCCAGAAGGACCAGGCGCAGGTCGTGGGAGATGGAGTTGGTCATGGAGCTGGAGAGGGGGGCGAAGGCGTAGTCCATGGTGTCGGCGCCGAACTCGGGCCGCATGACCCGTTCCCCCTTGCCGGTGCGCAGGATGATGCCGATGGCCTCCCGGATGTCCTCCTCCTGGTCGGACATGGCCAGCTTTCCCGTCCGGGGGTCCACCTGGAGGGGAAATTTCAGCCCCCGGCCCAGAAATTCCTTTCCGTTCATCGGCTCCTGCTCCTTTCCGCCGGCGAGGCCGGTCAGTTGATGCCCACCATGGCGCCCTTGATGGTGGTGTTGCCGGCGGCGCTCAGGTCCAGGCTGGTGGTGCCCTTGACCTCCACCGCGGCGCCCTGGACGGCCACCTTGGCGCTGCCCTTCTCCTCGATCTCAGCCGACTCCGCCGCGAGCTTCTTGGCCGACTTCAGGGTCAGCTCCCCCTTGGCGTCCAGGCTCACCTGGGTGTCGCCGGCCGACAGCACCAGGGTGCTCTTGGCCTTCAGGGTGATGTTGCCCCCATTCAGGTCCATCTCCAGGGCGTTGTCGCCCCCCTTGTCCTTCAGGGCCACCGCCTTGTTCGCGTCGTCGATGGAGAGGACGGTGCCCGAGGGGAGGGTGAGGGTGACCTTCTGCTTGCCCGGCTCGTCGTAGAAGAGGAGCTCGGTGCCGGAGGGGGTCTTGATGGTGTAGTTGAGGACCTTGCCGTCCTGGATGATGTAGGGGGGCTTGGTCTCGGAGTTCCAGAAGCCGCCCAGCACCATGGGCCGGTGGGGGTCGCCCCCCAGGTAGGCCAGCACCACCAGGTCGTTGACGTTGGGGAAGAAGAACTGGCCGCACTCCTTGCCCCCCAGGGGGGCCATGACGTAGCACCAGTCGGTCTCCTCGGTCTGGTCGGTCTCGATGGGGAGGCACTTGACCCGGTTGAGCTTTTCCTCGTCGTTGATGTTGGTGACCACCGCCAGGGAGAGCCCCGGCCGGGCCATCTGCTGTTCGATGCCGTAGCCCGCCGACTCCATGGCGGCCTGCAATTCTTCCGCGATGCCCATCAGGCCTTGGCCCCCTTCACTTTGAAGTTGGTGTAGAAACCGCTCCGGGTGAAGCGGTGGCGGACCGCTGTGATGAAGTAGCTGCCCTCGGTGTCGTCGTCCAGGCCCTTGATGGAGACGTAGCGGCCCGGGATGAGCTCGGGGATGCCCACGCAGGTGCCCTCCCCGGCGACGAAGTTGAGGGCCAGGCTGTCCAGGCGGGCCTGGGCCAGCTCCACGCACTCCTTTTCCGTGCGGACGTATTCGTTGTACTCCCGCAGGGCGGTCTCCTTGAACTTGGGGGCGAACTGTACGGCGCTCTTGCCGGAGCCGCCCAGGCTCACGCTGTCGGCGGAGCCCCGGATGAACTTCTGGTTCACGTCCCGGCCCCAGATCTCCACCTCGCCCACCTGTCCGTGGAGGGAGAGCCGCCGCCGGAAATCCAGCAGCCCGGTGCCCACGGTAAAGGAGATAAGGGGGCTGCTGTTGGATACCACGTTGTCGAAGATGAGCTCTCCCGCCACGCAGAAGAGGCTCATGCAGTAGCGCTCTGAGAGCAGGCGCAGGTACTTGAAGTCGTCCAGCTTCTCCTTGACCACGGGCACGTCGAAGCCGGAGAGGGTCCCCACCGTCTTGCTCTTGGCGTAGCCGGCGGAGACGGCCTTGGTGAAGATCTCGTCCACCACCTGCTGGGGCTTTTGCTTGCCGCCGTAGATGGGCTGCTGGCAGCTCATCAGAAAGCCGAAGCCGTCGATGCCGGTGACGGCCAGGCGGGGGGGCGCCGAGCCGCTGTACTCCATGGAGAACTCGTCCACATAGCCGTAGAAGAGGGGTTCCTGCTTGACGTAGCCCCCCTCGATCTCCAGCTTGGCCCCCACCTGGATGGTCTTGGCCAGGTCGTTCACCCACTTGGACTGGGCGAAGTCGTAGAGGCTCTCCACCGAGAAGCGGCAGCCGCCGGCGGAGCCGGTGGCGCACAGGTCCACCTCCAGGGAGGCGATGGGCATCTCCGCGCTGTTGAGGACGGTGCCGTCCACCTTGATGGTGAAGGCGGGACCGCGGAAGTCCTCATATTTGCTGCTCAGGGCCTGAAAGGTATAGGAGCTCTTGTCCACGTTCCCACCTCCTCTCGCGGGGATGCGTTACATTCAGCGTTTCTTGATGGCCGGCAGGACCAGCCGCTCTCCCGAGCGCAGGGCCCTGGGGTTGGCCAGGCCGTTGGCGTCGGCGATGGCCCGCCACTGCTCCGGCTGGCCGTACTCCTTGGCCGACAGGGCCCAGAGGCTGTCCCCCTGGTGGACGGTGCGGTATTTGGTGGTGTCCGGGGACTCCAAGGGGCGGGGCAGGGTGGCCTTCTGGGGGGCGATGAACTCCTGGAACATGCAGTCCAGCCAGGCCCGCAGGGGGGTGCCCGTCTCGCTGAAGCGGACGAAGGTCTGCTTGCAGCTGACCAGGTGGCCGGTGAACTGGAGGGAGGACCACTTCAGCTTCAGCAAGGGCGGCACGTGCTTGTCCGGGTCGATCTCCATGAGGCTGTAGACCTTCTGGGTGTAGGTCCGCACGTCCACCAGCTTGGCCAGAGAGGGGAGCAGGCTGTTGCCGGTGAACTTGAGCCGGTCCACCAGGCTGCCGCCCACCTCGCTGCCCGCCGACATGCTGTCGAAGAAGAGGCGGAACTGCAATACCTCCAGGCTGCCGCCGGCGAACTGGGACACCGGGGTGTTGGTGGAGATGCCGCTGGACTGGGCATAGCGGACCTTACGGGCCTGGACGTAGCTCTCCGGGTTGTAGAGGACCTGGAAGGACGGCTTCCCGTCCGGGGTGATGGTCATTTTCTCCAGGGGGGACAGGATATTGGGGTTGGGAATGCCCACATACATGGTCGTGCCTCCTCTCGTATCAGATCACAGACCCAGCCGGTGGCGCTCCAGCCGGATGCGGTCCTCGATGATGCGGTAGACCCGGTCGGCGGTCCGCTGGATCTCAGCCTCGCTGATCCGGACCTCCTCCACGGCCCGGGGGGCCGCCTCGCTCTTCTTCTCCCGGTAGGCGATGGGGGCCTCCGGGGGGCGGTAGTTGGGGGCCGTCCACTGGACGTCCTCCTCCGCCGGGGGCGCCTGGAGGGCGGAGATGTCCCGGGCCACCCCCATGGTCTTGACGGCCTGGGGGTCGGCGCTGCTGCGCAGGAAGTTCCTGGCCCACTCGGGGAGGCTGCGGACGTACTCCGACTCCCGGTACCCGGAGGACGGGGCGGTCTCCTGGGGGGGCGTCTGCGCCCCCTGCTGCTGGCCGGGGCCGTAGGTCAGGGTCACCGGCTCGGGCTGGGCCTCCGTCCAGCCGGGCCGTCCGGCGGAGACGGCCCCCGCGGCGGACACCGTCTTGCCGGGGCCGCCCTGGGGCCCCAGAGTCAGCTCGGCGGGGGCGGGGGACCAGGTCCCGGGTTCCGGAGCGGCGGCGTCTCTGGGACCGGCCTGGGGGACGGCACTCCGGGTCCCGGAGCCGTCCGCCGGGCGCTGGAAGGGGCGGGACTGCATCCGAATGTCCCGGGCGGCCACCGGGGCCGTCCGGCGGACCGAAACCGGTCCGGCGCTCTGCGGGGCCGTCCGGTGGGCGGCGGGGACGGCCTGGGCCGTCTGCCCGCCCGGTACCGGCGCCGCGGCCTCTCCCGCCGCCTCCGGCCCCGTCTTGAGGGAGAGCTCCACGGGGGGCTGGCCGGGGAGGACCTGACCATGGGCCTGGGCCGCTGGGGTGGGGGTGATGG
>CALWYC010000124.1 GCA_944385655.1 uncultured Intestinimonas sp.
TACGAGGACAACCTGACCCACGACAAGCCCTTCAAGAAGTCGGCCACCTGCGTGGGCGACGTGCTGGGCCGGTACCACCCCCACGGTGACCAGTCGGTCTACGACGCCCTGGTCCGCCTGGCCCAGGACTTTTCTATGCGGTACATGCTGGTGGAGGGCCACGGCAACTTCGGCTCCGTGGACGGCGATCCCCCGGCCGCCTACCGTTACACCGAGGCCCGTTTGAGCAAGATCTCTGAGGAGATGCTCCGGGACATCGAGAAGGACACCGTGGACTGGGACCCCAACTTCGACGAGTCCCGCAAAGAGCCCCGGGTCCTGCCCAGCCGCTTCCCCAACCTGCTGGTGAACGGCTCGGCGGGCATCGCCGTGGGCATGGCCACCAACATCCCGCCCCACAACCTGCGGGAGGTCATTGACGCCACCATCTGCGTGCTGGAGGACCCCAACGCCACCCTGGCCGACCTGATGGAGTACGTCAAGGGCCCCGACTTCCCCACCCGGGGCATCATCATGGGCCGCAGCGGCATCCGGGCAGCCTACGCCACCGGCCGGGGCCGGATCATGGTCCGGGCCCGCACCGAGTTTGAGGAGTTCGGCAAGGACCGCATCCGCATCATCGTTACCGAGATCCCCTACCAGGTCAACAAGCGCATGCTCATCAAGAACATGGCCGACCAGGTGGAGGACAAGCGGCTGGAGGGCATCTCCGACATCCGGGATGAGACCGACCGCAACGGCATGCGCATCGTCATTGAGCTGAAGAAGGACGCCAACCCCCAGGTGGTGCTGAACCGCCTCTTCGCCCAGACCCAGCTCCAGACCACCTTCGCCATCAACATGCTGGCCCTGGTCAACAACCAGTCCCAGCCCAAGATCCTCTCCCTGCGCCACATCCTGGACGAGTACATTGCCTTCCAGGAGGAGATCATCATCCGGCGCACCAAGTACGACCTCAAAAAGGCCCAGGAGCGGGCCCACCTGCTGGAGGGCCTGCTCATCGCCCAGGACAACATCGACGAGGTCATCCGCATCATCCGCTCCCGGTACGACGACGCCAAGGAGAAGCTGATGGAGCGCTTTTCCCTGGACGACATCCAGGCCCAGGCCATCCTGGACATGAGGCTCAAGGCCCTCCAGGGTCTGGACCGGGAGAAGCTGGAGAACGAGTACAAGGAGCTGGAGGAGCGCATCGCCTACTTCCAGCAGCTCCTCTCCGACGAGGCCATGCTCAGAGGTGTGCTCAAGGACGAGCTCATCGCCATCCGGGACAAGTACGGCGACGACCGCAAGACCGAGATCCAGGACGTGGAGGACGAGCTGGACATCGAGGACCTCATCGAGGAGGAGGCGTGCGTCTTCACCCTCACCGCCGGCGGCTACATCAAGCGGACCCCGGTGTCCACCTACCGCACCCAGCGCCGGGGCGGCAAGGGCATCACCGCCATGGCCACCAAGGAGGAGGACTACGTGGATACGGTCTTCACCGCCTCCACCCACGACTTTATCCTCTTCTTCACCAACAAGGGCCGGGTCCACCGGAAGAAGGGCTACCAGATCCCCGAGTCCGGCCGCACCGCCAAGGGCACCAACCTGGTGAACGTGCTGCCCATCGAGTCGGACGAGAAGGTCACCGCCATGATCCACCTGCGGGAGTTCCCGGAGGACCGGTACCTCACCATGGTGACCCGGAACGGCACGGTGAAGCGCATCCAGCTCTCCGCCATCCACACCAACCGGAAGGCGGGCATCCGCTGCATCACCCTGGACGAGGGGGACGACCTCATCTGCGTCCGGGAGACCGACGGCGACCAGGCCATCCTCATCGTCACCCACGACGGCATGGCCATCTGCTTCAAGGAGACGGACGTGCGGTGCATGGGCCGGGACGCCGCCGGCGTCCGGGGCATCAACCTGAAGGACGGCGACTACGTGGTGGGCGCCGCCCGGGCCAAGCGGGACCACCAGGTGCTGATGATCACCGAGAACGGCTTCGGCAAGCGGACCGACATGGACGAGTATATCCGTGCCGGCGGCCTCCAGAAGCGGGGCGGCTACGGCCTGAAGGGCTATAACGTCACGGTCAAGACCGGCCCCGTGGTGGGGGTCAAGGTGGTCAGCGACGCCGACGACGTGCTGGTCATCAACGACGCCGGCGTCATCATCCGCATGGCGGTGTCCGGCATCTCCACCTACAGCCGGGCCGCCCAGGGCGTGAAGATCATGAATCTGGAGGAGGGCGTGAAGGTCATCTCCTTCGCCCGCACCGAGCACGAGGAGGAGGAACCGGCGGAGGGCTCCGGGGAGCCCGCTGAGCAGCAGGAGGGTTAAGCCATGGCCAGAAAGCGTGTGACCTACCGACCCAGCAAGACCGGCTCCGTCCTGGGGGGCGTGGTGGGCGTCATCTTCGTGCTCATCGGCCTCTTTGTGGTGATCCCCACCTTCTCCATGGGGGGCGGCTTCGGCGCCATCTTCGGCGTTTTCTGGACCATCCTCGCCGCCGTCATCGCCGGGACCAACTTCTACCAGGCCTTCGGCAAGGGCTACATCGGCCCCGAGATCCACATCGAGGAGGAGGGCAAGTCTGAGCATGCTCAGGACGCCCCCGCCCCCGGGGACGCCCAGGCCCGCCTCACCGAGCTGCGCGCCCTCTACGACCAGCGCCTCATCACCCAGGAGGAGTACGAGCAGAAGCGCAGGGAGATCCTGGAGGAGCTGTAAAAAATGAGCCTTCCCCTGGGGGAAGGTGCCCCAGTGGGCCCACTGGGGCGGATGAGGGGGAGGGCGACGATATGCAGCAGGAAATACCAATGCGTATCCGTGCCCAGGAACTGCGCAAAAAAGCCACAAAGGAAGAAAACCATTTGTGGTATGATTTCCTGCGAACATATCCCATTCAATTTCTCCGGCAGCGGCCCTTTGGCCCATATATCGTGGATTTTTACTGCCATTCGGCCAGACTGGCCATCGAGCTGGACGGCTCTCAGCACTATGAGGACCAGGGGCCGGAGCAGGATGCAGTCCGAACCGATTACCTTCAAAGAGTAGAACGGATTCGGGTCCTTCGCTTTACGAACCTGGAGATCAAACAGAATTTTGAGGGTGTGTGCGCCGCCATTGAGCTGGAGCTCCAAAAAACACTCCCCTCATCCGTCTGGCCTTCGGCCAGCCACCTTCCCCCAGGGGAAGGCTATGATAGGAGAAGCATGAAGACAGTCACCATCTACACCGACGGCGCCTGTTCGGGGAACCCGGGCCCGGGGGGCTGGGGCGCCATATTGATGTACGGCAAGTTCAAAAAGGAGCTCTCCGGCGGGGAGGCCCACACCACCAACAACCGCATGGAGCTCACCGGGGTCATCACCGCCCTGGAGGCGCTGAAGGAGCCCTGCACGGTGGAGCTCTGGTCCGACTCCAAGTACGTCATCGACGCCCTGGAGAAGGGCTGGGCCAGAGGCTGGAAGGCCCGGGGCTGGGTGAAGGCCGACAAGAAGCCCGCCCTCAACCCGGACCTGTGGGAGAAGCTCCTCGCCCTGTGCGACTACCACACCGTCCACCTCCACTGGGTCAAAGGCCACGCCGAAAACCCCTACAACAACCGCTGCGACGAGCTGGCAGTGCTGGAGAGCAGGAAGTTCAAGTGAAAAACCTTCCCCCTGGAAGGGGGAAGGTGGCCCAAAGGGCCGGATGAGGGGGAGCCGGATAGAAGGAAACGGTGAATTACGGACCGGCGCACCCTCATCCGGCGGCTGACGCCGCCACCTTCTCCCTGACAGGGAGAAGGTCTCACAAAAAAAGACCGCCGACGGGTGTATCAAACCCGTCGGCGGTCCTTTTGTACGTACTTAAATAAGTCCCATGGACCGGAGGACGTAGAGCCAGCCGGTGAGGGTAAAGGCGCTCAGGAAGGTGGTGAGCAGGATGGTGTTGGCGGTGAGGGCGCCGTCGTAGCCCTGGCCCCGGGCCATGACGTAGGAGCTGGAGGTGGTGGAGGAGGCCAGCATGATGAGGACGGTGACCAGCTTGTCGGTGCGGTAGCCCAGCCACACCGCCAGAGGCAGAAAGACGGCGGCGAAGAGGAAGAGCTTGCAGAAGACAGCCAGGAGGGAGGGCTTGAGCTTGGCCAGGGCCTGCTCCGGGTCCACCGAGGCCCCCAGGCCGATGAGGCCCATGGGGGTGGCCACGCCGGCGAAGCTGTCCACCGACTTCTGGAGGATGACGGGCTGCGGGATCCGCAGCAGGGCCCAGACCATACCCACCACGATGCCGATGAGGATGGGGTTGGTGACCACCTTCTTGAGGGTGCGGAGGAGCCGGTCCCGGCTCAGGCCCCCCTGGTCGGGGTGCATGAGGGCCAGGATGAGGACGGCGGCGATGTTGTAGAGGGGGACGGCGCCGATGATCATGAGGGGGGCGGCGCCGGCGGTGCCGTAGATGTTCTGGAGGAAGGCCACCCCCAGCAGGGCCACGCTGCTGCGGTAGGAGGCCTGGACGAACTCGCCCCGGAGCTCCCGGCTGAGCACGTGGGAGAGGAGGACCATGGACAGGATGCTCACCGCCGTCACGCCGAAGCACAGACCCACGAAGCCGCCGTCCCACTGGGCGAAGAAGTCGGCCCCCGACATGTCCTGAAAGAGGAGGACGGGCAGGGCGGCCTTGAAGACGAAGCCGTTGATCTTGTCGGCAAAGGCCTTGTCCACGAAGCCCACCCGCCGGAAGAGGAAGCCCAGCAGCATCATGAGAAAGACGGGTACCGTGGCGTTGAGACAGAAGATGAGATTGTCCATGGGCGGATGCCTCCAATTTGCTTCTTTGGGGAACCTTCCACATTTTTGAGAAAAATGTGGAGAAAAAACGGACGCTGACCGGATACAAGCAGGAAAGCACGGGAGACTTTCCACGAAAATGGGCGGGATGTGGAAAGACCTCCATAAAACCTTCCCCCTGAAAGGGGGAAGGTGGCTGGCCGGAGGCCAGGCGGATGAGGGTGCGTCTCGCAAGTGGTTTGGCGCGCCGGGTCGTCGCGCCCCACAAAATAAAGCAAAATAAAGCGGTCCCGCACCGGTACAGCGGGCGGATGCTATCCGCCCCTACGCCTCCCTCCCTGTGTCATCCTGAGCGCCAGCGAAGGATCCGTCTCTCCCGTCCTTTTGCGGAACGTCAGGAGACGGGAGAACGGATTCTTCGGCTTCGCCTCAGAATGACGGAGAAAGAGGGGGGGATCCTGCCCTGTTCACCCCCTCAGCCCGGCTCCGCCGGACAGCTCCCCCGTCAAGGGGAAGCTATATTCCGAGGGCGCGTCTGGGAAGCCGCGCCCCGCGAACAGCGCAGTTCTGTGCCGACCTCTCCCCAAATGTCCACGCCCCGCCGGGACCGGCGGGGCGTGGCACTCTCCTGCCGTCAGCGCAGGTCGTCGTAGATGAAGTTCTTGCGGTAGTAGTACTGGAGCATGTCGAAGTCGGTGACCAGGGCCTGACCCTCGGGGGTGAGGGTGCCGGTGAGGTTACCGTCCTCCATATAGAGGCCGGTGGGGGTGTTCATGACGGGCACCTGCTCCAGGACGGACCGGGTGGCCTGCATGTAGGCCGGTCCCTCCCAGCCGCAGGCGTCAAAGACCACGTCCATGAGGAAGTTGGGGCTCACCGTGGGGCCCTCCCCCACGAAGTCGTTCCCCAGGACGGCCTTGGCGGCGTCGTTGGCCCAGATGAGGTAGCGGGTGGAGTAGTAGTTGTAGAAGCCCTCGGGGGTGGAGAAGTCCAGGTCCAGGCCGATGGCCTCATACACCGAGTTGCCGTCCCCCAGCCAGGGGTTGTGGTCGCCGAAGACCACGATGACCACCGGCTCCTCCTCCTCCCGGAAGTAGTCAAAGAACGCCGCCAGGTTCTGGTTGGTGTTGTAGATGGAGCCGAAGTAGTTGTTGAGGATGTTGAGCTCGGCCTGGGTGTAGCCCTTGTCGTTGACCACATAGTCGTCGCCCCACCAGGTCATGTCGTCATTGTAGGGGCCGTGGCCCTGGTAGGAGAGGTTGTACTGGAACACGGGCTGACCCAGGGCCTTGTCCTGCTCCCAGAGCTGGATGAGCTCCGGGAAGAAGAGGTCGTCATAGCCCACGTCGCCGCCGGTCATGGGGGAGAAGTAGTTCTCCACGAAGCGGTAGTCGGTAAAGCCCAGGTTCTGGTTGATGTTCTCCCGGTTGTAGAACCAGGCGTAGCAGGGGTGGGCGCCGGTGACGGTGTAGC
>CALWYC010000125.1 GCA_944385655.1 uncultured Intestinimonas sp.
CGCACGTTTGCGGCCTGAGCAGTGTTTTTTCCGACGCACATGTCGCCGGAAAAAACAATTTGATCTCATTCCGTCATCTTCGGATGACGGAACTCTGCGAGGCTCTTGCACAAGATTTCAGGCATTTCTACTTTTTCGACAAGCTGCGGGCCGGAGCAGATGCTCCGGCCCGGCCTGTTTTTCAGTTAGTATTCAAAGGTATAGTGCTGGTAGGCGTTGATGATGGAGGTGCCGCCCCGCTCCACCCGGCGGGGGAGGTCCCGGCTGTAGTTGAGGTGGACGTGGCCGTGGACGAAGTACCGGGGGCGGTACCGGTCCAGCAGGTCCACGAAGCACTGGAAGCCCCGGTGGGGGAGGCTCTCCAGGTCGTGGATGCGCCGGGCGGGGGCGTGGGTGAGAAGGACGTCGAAGCCCCGGTACCGCCAGAGCTGGAGGCGCAGCCGGGCGATCCGCCGGCGCATCTCCTCCTCGGTGTACATGTTGTCCCCGGACTGGTAGCGGAGGGAGCCGCCCAGGCCCAGGATGCGCAGGCCCCGGCAGACCACGATGCGGTCCTCGGCGCACAGGCAGCCCTCCGGCGGCCGGACGGAGAGCCGGTCGTCGTGGTTGCCCCGGACGTAGACCACCGGGCAGCCCGCCAGGGTGCCCAGAAACTCCAGGTAGTCCCGGCTCAGATCCCCGCAGGAGAGGATCAGGTCCAGCCCGTCCAGCCGGCCGGGGGCGTAGTGGTCGTAGTAAAAGGGGGACTCCTGATCGGAGACGGCCAGGATGCGCACAGACTTCCCCTCCCTTGGGGAGCCGGCCCGGCGGGTCAGCTCTCTTTCTCTTTGGTGGCCTCCACGCCCACGATGCCCACGGTGGCCTTGCCCGTGTCGCTGAGGGCCTCATAGGCGGGGATGGACCCCACCACGTTGTCCGCCAGCCAGTCCATGGTGATGATGCGCTCCACGTCCAGGGCGTCCCCCTCCTCCACCTGGAGGGTGCCCCGCTGGTCGTAGATGGGGCCCCGGAAGGGGTGGCACAGGCCGCTGCGGATGCCGTCCCGGAGAAGGTCGGCCAGCTTCCGGGTGCAGTCGGGCAGGCGGTAGGAGCACCGCAGGTCCACCACCCCGGAGGAGAGGCCCCAGTAGTAGTTGAGGGCCTTGTGGCTCTCCCGGTACTCCATCTGGAAGGAGCGGTCCTGGATGCGGCGGAGGAGGGCCTCATAGTAGATCCCCCACTTCCACACCGGCATGGCCAGATTGACCTGGTGGTCCCCCTCGATGACCGAGAGGCCGAAGTTGTGGCCGGGGGCGCCCCGGCGGGCCAGGTCCTGGGCGGAGATGAGGCGGATGCCCTTCTCCGTGAGGCGCTGCACGGCGGTTTTGGCGTCGTCCACCGAGGACCACTCCAGGTGGACCCGGGCCAGGGGATTGGTGAGCTGCACCCCCAGGGCGAAGGCGTTGATGCCGGCCACCTGGCCGTAGATGGGGTAGTCGCAGATATAGCCCACCGGGTCGTCCCCGGCCATGGCGCCGGCCATGGCCCCGGTGATGAACTTCACCTCATACATCCGGGCGTAGTAGGTGCGGATGTACCGGTGGGAGGTATTGAGGGAGCAGTTGAGGATGGTGACCTCCGGGTGGTCCACGGCGGCCCGGAGGCTGGCGGGCAGGAGGAGAGGGGAGGTGGTGAAGATCACGTTGCTGCCCTCGGCGATGGCCTCCTCCAGGGCGGAGAGGGGGTCCCCCTCCATGACATTGCAGCGGGCGGAGGTCTCCAGTCCGCCGCCGAAGACCTTCTCCAGGTGGCGGCGGCCCAGCTCATGGCCGTAGGTCCAGTCGGAGATCCGGGGGTCCTTGTCGTGGAGAAAGGCGGCCCGGAGCACCTTCTGCTCTCCCTTGGGCAGGAACCAGGAGAGGAGGCTGGGGCTTTTCTTCTCCGCCTGGGGCGGGGAAAGCCTGACGTCGATGGGCTCCTCCTCCTGCTGGAGGGTGATCTCCTCCCAGACCTTGGCCACTGCGCTCTGGATCTCCTGGGCGCTTTTCCCCAAAAGGGTGTCGTAGCCGTAGACCTTCAGATAGGCCAGCAGGGCGTCCCCCACGGTGGAGGTGAGCCGGCCGCCCCCCTGGGCCTCGTAGGCCTGGTGGAAGTGGTAGAAGGCGGTGGAGAAATCCCGGCGGTCCTCCTCGCTCCAGGCCTGGCCGGGGGCCTTGCCCAGGGCCTTCTGGAGGGCGGCGTAGCCCCCCGGCTTGGAGAACTCCAGGAAGTTGATGCGGCTGTACTGGTAGAAGTCCACGAACTCGTAATAGAGCTCGATCTCACGGCTGCCGTCCCGGATGGGCAGGATGCGGGTGACCTGGGCGCTGACGGTGTTGGCGTCAAAGAACTTGAGCACGCTCACCCGCTTGTGGCCCTCCTCCACATAGAAGCGGTTGCGGTACTCCCAGGCCTTGATGGGCTCCCAGATGCCCTCCTCCAGGTGGGCCTGGCACAGCCGCTGCCACTTGCCGGCAAACTCCGTGTTGGGGCCCATGAGGGGCATGAAGCTCCGGGAGAAGGACTGGGTCCGCCCCAGGGACTTGGTCCCCACCACGAACTCCAGGGGGACCTGGACGGTGCCCAGGCTGACGGTGCGGCCCAGCTGCTCCTCCCCCACGAATTCGCTCAGGACGGGCAGGTAGGGCTGCTCTCCTCTGGCCGCGCAGGCGCGGAACTCCTTCTGGCCACGCTTAAGGGCGTCGTGATAATATAAATTCGGCATGGGGGATCCTCCTCCATGGAAGTCTGCCGCCGATGGGCAGGCGATGGCGCGGCTGCAATCCGCGCTCTGAATATAGCATACCACAAATACGAGCGGATTGCAGATAAAATCCTTCAGAGAGGAAAACAAAGAGAGAAATGACAGCGCCGGAGCATGAGGACCTGCTGGGACGGAGCGGATTTGTATTGCATGATCCGACAAAAAAGCTTATGATGATACAAATGCGGAGCCGCCGGGGAGCGCCCGGCGGCCGGACGGAAGCAAGACAGAGGTGATCGGAGTGGAACGGAATGTGAAAGAGCTGGAGGCCTGCCTGGAGGCGCGCTTCCGGAAGCGGGGCTACCCCGGCCTGGCGGTGTGCATCCGGGGGCCGGAGGGCATCCTCTTTGAAAC
Source organism: uncultured Intestinimonas sp. (assembly GCA_944385655.1). Taxonomy (GTDB): domain Bacteria; phylum Bacillota; class Clostridia; order Oscillospirales; family Oscillospiraceae; genus Intestinimonas. The sequence continues at coordinate 3,137 of CALWYC010000125.1, forward strand.
GGGCTTTGGGTACCGGAGCGTGGAGCACCAGAAGCCGGTGGACGGAGACACGGTGTTCGGCATCGCCTCCATGAGCAAGTCCATGACGGCCCTGGCCTGCTGTATCCTGGAGGCGGAGGGGAAGATGCGCCTGGAGGACCCGGTGGTGAAGTACTTCCCCGACTTCCACATCCCCGGCGCGCCGGATGATTGCGTCACCGTGCGCACCCTGGCCATGCACCGCTCCGGTCTGCCCCCCATGGAGCCCCTGGAGTGGTCCATCGCCATGAACAGCAGGGAGCGGGACACCCACTGGTACCGGGAGATGGTGCGCACCGCCCCCAACAGGATGGACCGCATCGAGCAGATCGTGGACTACATTACGGCGGGCAACTATGAGCCGGTGGGGGCGCCGGGGGAGTACATGAGCTACTCCAACGAGGGCTACGCCGTCCTCTCCTACATCGTGGACCAGGCCGCGGGGATCACCCTGGAGGAATTCCTGAAGCAGCGGATCTTTGCGCCCCTGGGCATGACCCGGACGGTGCTGGATGTGGACTGCTCGGAGGCCAGGGCCCTGGCCGGGGACAACATCACCAGCCTCTTTGAGCGGGACGAGGACGGCAGGCTGGTGTGGGACGACAACTGGTCCATCCTGCCCCCCTTCCGTGGCTGCGCCTGCGTGAAGTCCACCGCCAGGGACATCACCAAATACTACCAGATGCTCTCCGACGGCGGCGTGTGGGAGGGGAAACAGGTCATCCCCGCCCAGGCGGTGGAGCGCATGATCGGAAAGGCCTTCCCCCTCCGGGAGAAGTACTACTACTGTATGGGCCTCCAGAAGCGGCTGCTGGGCGGCAAGATGGTGTGCCAGCACTCCGGCGGCCTCCACGGCGTGTCCACCCAGGGCGGCCTCATGGAGGGGGGCTACGGCGTGGCCGTCCTCTGCAACGAGGGCGACGTGGATGTGGAGGAGTTCCAGTGGATCTGCTACAACTACATCCTGGGCCTCCCCCTGGAGACGGAGCACTACTGGGACATCCCCAACGGAAGGACCTTCCGCCAGCCGGAGATGCTCCTGGGCGACTACCTGGCCCGGGAGGGCCTGCCCGCCCACTGCGTGGTGGAGCTGGAGGACGGGGTCCTGAAGGGAACCTACCAGGACAGACCGGTGCTGCTGCGGTGGTGCGGACAGAACATCTTCACCGCCGTGGACGCCAAAGACCCGGACAAGCGAGTGACCACCCTACGGTTCTATACCCGGGACGGCGCCGCCTGGGGCGTGAAGTGCGGCTCCCGGATCTATCAGCGGGTGAAGTAAGGAGCCCATCAGGAAGGAGAGGGAAAATGGAGCATCCCATCGGCATCATCGGAGGCATGGGCCCCATGGCCTCCCAGCTCTTTTATAAAATGGTGACGGAGCACACGGCGGCGGAGCGGGACCAGGACCACATCGACCTCATCCTGCTCAGCGACGCCTCCATGCCCGACCGGACGGGGGCCATCCTGTCGGGACAGTACGAGGGCCCGGAGGAGCAGCTCCTCGCCGACGCCCGGCTGCTGGAGCGCTGCGGCTGCGCCGCCATCGCCATCACCTGCAACACCGCCCACTTCTTCGCCGACCGCATCGCCGGACGGGTGGGCATCCCCATCCTCCACATGATCCGGGAGACGGCGGCCGCCCTGGCCCGCCGCTGCCCCGGCGGGACGGTGGGTGTCCTGGCCACCGACGGCACCATTCAGACCGGCCTCTACCAGAAGGCCCTGGAGGCCCGGGGCCTCGCCCCCTGGACCCCTCCGGCGGAGATCCAGCGGGAGGTCATGCACCAGATCTATGACCGGGTGAAAAAGGGCCTGCCCTGGGACCGGGAGAGCTGGGCGCGCATCGAGGACGCCTGCCGGGGGACGGGCTGCGCCGCCGTGGTCCTGGCCTGCACGGAGCTCTCCGTCATCAAGGCCGACCAGGGCCTGGCGGACTGGTACGTGGACCCCATGGAGGTCCTGGCACGGAAGGTCATCGAGACCGCCGGAAAGACCTATCGCTGAAGAGAGGAGAAGGAGACTATGGGACTGCCCGAAAACAGCGGCTTTGACCTCCACGCCAAGTGGCCCCGGGGAGAGCGGGACCTCATCACCGACGTGCCCGGGGTGAAGGTGGGCCATGTGACATTAAAGGAAGGGGACATCCACACCGGCGTCACCGCCGTGCTGCCCCACGGGGGCAACTGCTTCCAGGACAAGGTGATGGCGGGGGTGTCGGTCATCAACGGCTTCGGCAAGAGCGTGGGCCTCATCCAGATCCAGGAGCTGGGCACCATCGAGACCCCCATCCTCCTCACCAACACCCTGAGCGTGGGCACCGCCTGTGAGGCGCTCACACGGTACATGCTGGAGGGGAACCCGGACATCGGGGTCACCACCGGCACGGTGAACTGCGTGGTCACCGAGTGCAACGACGGCCGGCTCAACGACATCCGGGGCCTCCACGTCCGCCCTGAGCATGTCCGTCAGGCTCTGGCCAACGCCGGGGAGGACTTCGAGGAGGGGGCCGTGGGCGGCGGCACCGGCATGGTCTGCCTGGGCCTCAAGGGGGGCATCGGCTCCGCCTCCCGGCGGGTGGAGGCGGACGGCCGGACCTACACCGTGGGCGCCCTGGTCATGTCCAACTTCGGCGCGCCGGGCAACCTCATCATCGGCGGAAAGCACTACGACACCAACCTGGGCCGGGAGGAGCGGAAGGACGAGGGCTCCATCATCATGCTCCTGGCCACCGACATCCCCCTCAACGAGCGGCAGCTGAGCCGGCTGGCCAAGCGGTCCATGGTGGCCCTGGGCCGGGTGGGCTCCTACTGCGGCAACGGCAGCGGCGACATCGCCATCGCCTTTACCACTGCCAACCGCCTGCCCCATTACAGCGAGAAAAATATCCTGGAGACCAAGATGTTCTACGACGAGAACATCGACCGGGTCTTCGTGGCCGGGGTGGAGGCGGTGGAGGAGGCCATCATCAGCTCCCTCTACCACGCCGAGACCACCACGGGGGTCCGGGGCAACTGCTACCTGGGGCTCCGGGACTTCGTGGC
>CALWYC010000126.1 GCA_944385655.1 uncultured Intestinimonas sp.
GCGAACATCCTGGGGGCGTTTCCCCGGTACAATTCGGTAAAGCGGCTGTTGCGGTCGGACTGCATCAGGAAAACACCCCCTCACGGCTCCGCGCCTCCGGCGCGCAGAATATGTCTCATTATATCCCAGACTTTTTGGGAATGCAACCGGACGGCGCTTCTATCCGGCGGCGGCGTATTCCCCCAAAACTCCGGTCCATCGCCCCGCATTTTTGCCCATTCTAACATTTTTCTTCCCGGCTGTCACCCAGGGAGTGGAAGGGCGGCGGGAAGTGTGGTATAACTAAAAAGAACCAATCCTCACCGAAAGAAGGGTGCTTATGGCGGAATACCGCATCGAGCGGGACAGCATGGGCGAGATGCAGGTACCGGCGGACCGGTACTGGGGCGCCCAGACCCAGCGCAGCTTTGAAAATTTCAGGATCGGCGTGGAGAAGATGCCCGGGGAGATCATCCGGGCCTTCGCCGTGCTCAAGAAGGGGGCCGCCCTGGCCAACCGGCGGCTGGGCAGACTGGACGAGCGGCGGTGCGGCGCCATCTGCGCCGTCTGCGACGAGATCCTGGCCGGACGGCTGGAGGGCCACTTCCCCCTGGCGGTGTGGCAGACCGGCTCCGGCACCCAGTCCAACATGAACGTCAACGAGGTCGTCGCCAACCGGGGCAACGAACTGCTGGGGGAAAAGCTGCTCCACCCCAACGACCACGTGAACATGTCCCAGTCCTCCAACGACACCTTCCCCACCGCCATGCACATCGCTGCGGTGGTCAGCCTGGAGGACCGGCTCCTCCCCGCTCTGGAGGGCCTGGCCGCCACCCTGAAACGGCTGGAGGCGGAGAACGCCGACGTGGTGAAGTCGGGCCGCACCCACCTCCAGGACGCGGTGCCCATCACCTTGGGCCAGGAGATCAGCGGCTGGCGCTCCTCCCTGGAGCGGGACGCCGCCCTCCTCCGCGCCGCCCTGCCTCCCCTCCATGAGCTGGCCCTGGGGGGAACCGCCGTAGGCACCGGCCTCAACGCCCCCGCCGGCTTTGACACCGCGGTGGCTGAGGAGGTGGCCGCCCTCACCGGAAAGCCCTTCGTCACCGCCCCCAACAAGTTCCACGCCCTCACCAGCAAGGACGAGCTGGTCTTCGCCCACGGCGGGCTGAAGGCCCTGGCCGCCGATCTGATGAAGATCGCCAACGACGTCCGCTGGCTCTCCTCCGGTCCCCGCTGCGGCCTGGGGGAGCTCCGCATCCCGGAAAACGAGCCCGGCTCCTCCATCATGCCCGGCAAGGTCAACCCCACCCAGTGCGAGGCGGTGACCATGGTGGCCGTCCAGGTCATGGCCAATGACGTGGCGGTGGGCATGGCGGCCAGCCAGGGCAACTTTGAGCTCAACGTCTTCATGCCGGTGTGCATCCATAATTTCCTCCAGTCGGCCCGGCTCCTCGCCGACGCCACGGTCTCCTTTGACCGCAACTGCGCCGCCGGCATCACCGCCGACCGGGACAAGTGCCGCCATAACCTCCATAACTCCCTCATGCTGGTCACCGCCCTCAACCCCTACATCGGCTATGACAACGCCGCCAAGACCGCCAAGCTGGCCTATGCCGAGGGCATCTCCCTCAGGGAGGCCTGCGTGAAGCTGGGCTTTTTGACCCCGGAGCGGTTCGACGAAGTCTTCCACCCCGAAGAGATGGTATAAAGAAAGGAAGTCTTTTCCCATGGATGAGATCAGTCAGAAGTCCCTGGACCTCCACTACGCCCTCCACGGCAAGATCGAGGTCATCGCCCGCAAGCGCGTGGAGACCCGGGAGGACCTGTCCCTCCTCTACACTCCCGGCGTGGCCCAGCCCTGCCGGGAGATCCAGGCCGACTATGAGAAGTCCTTCGCCCTCACCCGCCGGAGCAACCTGGTGGCCGTCATCACCGACGGCTCCGCCGTGCTGGGCCTAGGCGACATCGGCCCCGCCGCCGGCATGCCCGTCATGGAGGGCAAGTGCGCCCTCTTCAAGGAGTTCGGCGACGTGGACGCCATCCCCCTGTGCGTGGACACCAAGGACGTGGACAAGCTGGTGGAGACCATCGCCCTCATCTCCAAGAGCTTCGGCGGCATCAACCTGGAGGACATCGCTGCCCCCCGCTGCTTTGAGGTTGAGCGCCGCCTGAAGGAGGTCTGCGACATCCCCGTCTTCCACGACGACCAGCACGGCACCGCCATCGTGGTGGCCGCCGCCCTCCTCAACGCCGTGAAGGTCACCGGCAAGGAGATGGGCAGGGTGAAGATCGTCATCAACGGCGCCGGCGCCGCCGGCATCGCCATCGCCAAGCTCCTCCTCTCCATGGGCTTCGGCACCGTCACCCTCTGCGACATCCACGGCATCATCTGCGAGGGCGACGAGGGCCTCACCTCCGGCCAGGAGGAGATGAGCCACGTCACCAACCCCGACCACCTCCACGGCACCCTGGCCGACGCCCTGAAGGGGGCCGACGCCTTCATCGGCGTCTCCCGGCCCGGCCTGGTCACCGCCGAGATGGTGTCCACCATGAACCAGGGCATCGTCTTCCCCATGGCCAACCCCGTCCCCGAGATCATGCCCGACGAGGCCCGGAAGGGCGGCGCCGCCGTCATCGGCACCGGCCGCAGCGACTTCCCCAACCAGATCAACAACGTGCTGGTCTTCCCCGGCGTCTTCAAGGGGGCCCTCATGGTCCGGGCCACCGACATCACCGAGGGCATGAAGATCCGGGCCGCCAAGGCCATCGCCGCCCTCATCCCCGACGACCGGCTCACCCCCGACTACATCATCCCCTCGGTGCTGGACAAGTCGGTGGCCGAGGCCGTGGCCAAGGCCGTGGCCGACGAGGCCCGGGAGCAGGGCATCGCCCGCATCTGAAAGGAGAACATGACATGGACACTGTGACCCTGGGCAAGACCGGCATCACCGTCAACAAGAATGGCTTCGGCGCCCTCCCCATCCAGCGGGTGAGCCGGGAGGAGGCCGCCAGGCTCCTCACCATGGCCCTGGACGGCGGTATGACCTTCTTCGACACCGCCCGGTTCTACACCGACAGCGAGGAGAAGATCGGCCGCGCCCTCTCCCACCGCCGGAGTGAGTTCTTCCTGGCCACCAAGACGGCCGCCGTCACGGCGGAGGGCTTCTGGGCCGACCTGGAGACCAGCCTCCGCAACCTGAAGACCGACTATGTGGACCTCTACCAGTTCCACAACCCCGCCTTCTGCCCCAAGCCTGGCGACGGCACCGGCCTCTACGAGGCCATGCTGGAGGCCAGAGACCAGGGCAAGATCCGCTTCATCGGCATCACCAACCACCGCCTGGCAGTGGCCCGTGAGGCCGTGGACTCCGGCCTCTACGCCACCCTCCAGTTCCCCTTCTGCTACCTGGCCACCGACAAGGACCTGGCCCTGATGGAGGCGACCACCGCCGCCGGCATGGGCTTCATCGCCATGAAGGCCCTCTCCGGCGGCCTCATCCGGGACTCCTCCGCCGCCTACGCCTGGCTGGCCCAGTACCCCGCCGTTCTCCCCATCTGGGGCGTCCAGCGGGAGAGCGAGCTGAAGGAGTTCCTCTCCTATGTGAAGGAGCCCCCCGCCCTGGATGAGGCCCGGCAGGCCCTCATTCAGCGGGATCGGGAGCAGCTCCAGGGCAGCTTCTGCCGGGGCTGCGGCTACTGCAAGCCCTGCCCTGTGGGCATCGAGATCGATACCTGCGCCCGCATGTCCCTCATGATCCGCCGGGCGCCCCAGGCCGCCCAGCTCACGGTGGAGATGCAGGCAGAGATGGCCAAGATCGAAAACTGCCTCCACTGCGGCCAGTGCGCCGCCAAGTGCCCCTACGGCCTGGACACCCCCAAGCTGCTGGAGGAGAACTACAAGGATTACAAGGAGATCCTGGCGGGCAAGCAGCCCTGACAGGTACAGGAAAGGACCGTGGGACATACCGTCCCACGGTCCTTTTTTTGTCGTTATTCCACCACCAGCAGGTCCTTGGGGTAGGCGTTGAGGACCTCGCAGCCGGTCTCTGTGACCAGCACCAGGTCCTCGATGCGCACCCCCAGCCTGCCGGGCAGGTAGATGCCCGGCTCCACCGAGAAGACCATCCCCGGCCGGGTGAGTACCTCACAGGCGGAGGAGTTGTCCGGCGGCTCGTGGCACTCCAGGCCGCAGCCGTGGCCCAGCCGGTGGGTGAAGTAGGGGCCGTAGCCGGCGTCGGTGATGACCTTCCGGGCGGCGGCGTCGATGTCCTTCATGGGGATGCCGGGGCGGATCATGGCCTCGGCGGCCTCATTGGCCGCCCGGACGGTCTCATATACCCTCCGGCCCTCCTCGCTCACCCCACCGAAGAAGACGGTGCGGGTCATGTCGCACCAGTACCGCCCGATGGGGATGAAGATGTCCATGACCACCGAGTCCCCCCGCTGGAGCACGGTGTCGTTGGGACCGTGGTGAGGGTCGGCGCCGTTGGGCCCGAAGCAGACCAGCTGCCCCTCATTGGACCGGTCGGCGCCGTGGTCCTTGAAGCGCTGCTCCACCAGGCCGGCCAGCTCGTTCTCCGTGGCGCCGGCGTGGATGGCCTGAATGGTGGCCGCCATCACCTGGTCGTTGATTTTGGAGGCCCGGCGCATGGCGTCGATCTCGGCGGCGTCCTTGCACATCCGGGCGTCGTCCACCGGGGCGGAGCCCAGCACCGGCACGATGTCGCTCCGGCGGCTCAGGATGCCGATGAGGAACTTGCTGGGCCAGGACTTGTCCACCCCCAGCTTTCCCGGCTTCAGGTCGGCGGCCAGGATGGCGGCGGGGTCGTCGCTGTCGGTGTGCAGCTTCATGGGCAGGTCGGGCTGGGGCGGGAGGGCGAAGAGCTCGTTGGCGTACAGGGTGCAGCTGCCGTCGTCCCGGATGAGGAGGGCCAGCATCCGCTCCATGGGCTCCACATAAATGCCGGTGAGGTAGTAGACCGAGGCGGTGGCCGTCACCACGATCTGCTCCAGGCCCTGGGCGGCCATGTTGGCCGCCACCCGGGCCAGACGTGTCTGATCCATTTTGATCCGCTCCTTTGTCTTGATGGAAAAGGACGCGGTCCCGCCGCTCTGGCGGGACCGCGTCCAGCGCTCCGTGAGGAGATCTTACTTCTTGGTGTAGTCGAAGAAGCCCACACCGGTCTTGCGGCCCAGCTGGCCGGCACGGACCTTCTTGCGGATGAGCAGAGAGCAGCGGTACTTGGGATCGCCGGTCTCGTTGTAGATGGTGTCCATGATGGCCTGGCAGACGTCCAGACCCACCAGATCGCCCAGAGCCAGGGGGCCCATGGGGTGGTTGGCGCCCAGCTTCATGGCGGTGTCGATGCCCTCAGCGGTGGCGACACCGGTGTAGAGCAGGTCGGCGGCCTCGTTGATCATGGGGATCAGGATCTTGTTGACCACGAAGCCGGGGGCCTCGTTGACCTCCACGGGCTCCTTGCCGATCTCCACGGACAGGTCATGGATGGTCTTGTAGGTCTCGTCGGAGGTCTTGGCGCCGCGGATGACCTCAACCAGCTTCATGACGGTGGCGGGGTTGAAGAAGTGCATGCCGATGAACTTGTCGGGGCGCTGGGTGGCGGCGGCGATGGCGGTGATGGAGATGGAGGAGGTGTTGGTGGCCAGGATGGTCTCGGGCTTGCAGATCTTGTCCAGGTCGGCGAAGATGCTCTTCTTGATCTCCAGCTTCTCGATGGCGGCCTCGACCACCAGGTCGGCGTCGGCGGCGGCATTCAGGTCGGTGGTAAAGGTCATCTTGTCGGTGATGGCCTTCTTGCCGGCCTCGTCCAGCTTGCCCTTGGCCACCAGCTTGTCCAGGCCCTTGTTCAGACGGGCCTCGGAAGCCTTGATGATGTCGTCGTTGATGTCGCGGACGACCACGTCAAAGCCCTTCTTGGCAAAGACCTGAGCAATGTCCAGACCCATGGTGCCGCCGCCGATAACAACGATCTTTTTCATAATGACATACCCCTTTTCCCTATTTTTTACAAAATCTTGTTGGATCATCTTCCAGACTTGATCGTCCGGACGCGCGATAACAGGTGTCATAAGTACCCTTTGACTGCCAGCTTACTTGTTCTGGAAGTGCTTCTCAGCTCTCTTCTCCAGGAAGGCGCCC
>CALWYC010000127.1 GCA_944385655.1 uncultured Intestinimonas sp.
GGGGTCGTGCTTGGCGATGCCCAGGTAGAGGAGGTCCAGGATGAGCAGGCCGGAGGTCCGGGAGGTCATGGCCCCCACCCGGAATTCCCGCTCCTCCCCGGGGATATAGAGGGGGTAGTCGGCCAGGCGGGAGAGGGTGTTGCGGTTGGCCTGGGTGATGGCGATGACCTTGCTCCCCCGCTCCCTGGCGGCCTTGGCGGCCAGCACGGTCTCCAGGGTCTCGCCGGAGTAGCTGATGGCGATGACGATGTCCTCCGGCCCCAGCAGGGAGGCGGTGGCCAGGTTGGTGTGGACGTCGGAGTGGTAAAAGGCGGGGATGCCGATGCGGGAAGACTTATAGAGGAAGTCCATGGCCAGCAGTCCGGAGGCCCCCACTCCGAAGAGGTGGATGCGCCGGCCGGCGCAGATCTCCTCCACCGCCTGGGAGAGGACGGAGACGTTGACCATCTGATAGGTGAGGGAGGTGTTGCGCAGGTGGATGCGCTCGGCCTTGCGGACGATGGTCTCCATGTCGTCGTTGTCCCGGATGGCGGACTGGAAGACGTCGGGCTCCTCCTGGCCGGCGGTCTTGGCCAGCTCCAGCTTCAGGGCGGTGAAGCCCTTGAAGCCCAGCTTCTGGGAAAGCCGCACCACCGCCGCCGGGGAGCTGCCGCACTGCTCGGCGAGCTCCTTGGCGCTCATGTGGATGACCTCCCGGCTGTGGTCCAGCAGGTAGCTGGCCAGCCGGCCTTCCGTGGGGGTGAGGCTGTCCAGGGACTCCTTGATCAAAAGTGTACAATCCAAAGCCGCGTCCCCCTTTGCTTTTTATCCAGTATAGCAAAAACTGGGGCTCAAGTCTATAGGTTTGTAAATTTTGTTTCAGTTTTTGAGAAGGGAGTGAAATCTTGTTGACAACCCGGGGGAGATGGGATAGTCTGAGAGGGAACAGAGTTGGAGGTGGTCCCATGGACAACTATCTGGCCGGTCTGGCCACCGAAGGGGTCAACCCTGAGACACAGAGCATCGACACCTGCACCACCGAGGAGATGGTGGAGCTCATCAACCGCCAGGACGCCCTGGTGGCGGGGGCGGTGGGGGCGGAGCGCGCCCACATCGCCCGGGCGGTGGACCTGATCTACGGCTGCTTCCGGCGGGGCGGGCGGCTCATCTACCTGGGGGCGGGCACCTCCGGGCGGCTGGGGGTGCTGGACGCCTCCGAGTGCGTCCCCACCTTCGGGGTGGACCCGGACATGGTCCAGGGCTACATCGCCGGCGGAGACGTGGCCCTGCGCCATCCGGTGGAGGGCTGCGAGGACAGCGAGGCCGACGGCGTCGCCCTGGTGGACGGCCTGGGGGTGGGCCCTGACGACGCGGTGGTGGGCATCACCGCCAGCGGCAGCGCCGCCTACGTCCTGGCCGCCCTCCGGCGGGCCAGGGAGCGGGGGAGCGTCACCATCGGGGTGTGCACCAACGCCGGGTCCAAGCTGGAGGGCCTGTGCGACGTGACCATCGCCCCCCTGGTGGGCCCGGAGGTCATCTCCGGCTCCACCCGCATGAAGTCGGGCACCGCCCAGAAGATGGTGCTCAACATGCTCACCACCTGCTCCATGATCAAGCTGGGCAAGGTCTACGGCAACCTGATGGTGGATCTGAAGGCCAGCAACAGGAAGCTGCGGGACCGGGCCCTGCGGCTCATCATCCACGCCACCGGCCTCACCCCGGCGGAGGCGGAGATCTATCTGGAGGGCGCCGGGGGCCATGTGAAGCTGGCCATTCTGATGGCGAAGCGGGGGCTGGACCGGGCGGCGGCCCAGGCCCTGCTGGACCGGTGCGAGGGCCGTCTGGCCCAGGCCATCGAGACAAAGGAGGAGTAAACGTCATGCTGGAAGAGATCCGCAGCAAGCCGGTCCGCCGGGTGGTGGGCCTCATGTCGGGCACCTCGGTGGACGGCATCGACGCCGCCCTGGTGGAGATCGGCGGCACCGACGAGGCGCCGGAGGTGCGCCTTGTGGCCTTTGAGGACCGGCCCTGGCCGGAGGAGGTGCGCAGGCAGATCTTCCCCCTGTTCCGCCCCGAGACGGCCACGGTGGACAAGATCGGCTACATGAATTTCCTCATGGGGGAGATCTACGCCCGGTCGGTGTCCTCCGTGGTGGAGAAGGCGGGGCTCACCCTGGCCGACATCGACCTCATCGGCTCCCACGGCCAGACCATCTGGCACGCCCCGGAGGTCTGCGGCAAGGACGGCTTCCCGGTGCGCTTCACCGTGCAGATCGGCGAGGGCTCGGTGATCGCCGCCCGGACGGGGGTGCCCACCGTGTCCGACTTCCGGGTGGCCGACATGGCGGTGGGGGGACAGGGCGCCCCCCTGGTGCCCTTCTCCGAGTACCTCCTCTACCGCCGCCCGGGGGAGACCATCCTCCTCCAGAACATCGGCGGCATCGGCAACATGACCGTCCTCCCCGGGGACGAGGGCCCCGAGGCGGTGTACGCCTTCGACACCGGTCCGGGCAACATGATCATCGACGCGGTGGTGAGCGCCCTCACCGGCGGGGCGAAGACCTACGACGCCGGCGGCGCCATGGCCGCGGAGGGCAGGGTGGATGAGGCGCTGCTGGCCATGCTCCAGCAGGACCCCTACTACGACATGCCCCTGCCCAAGACCACCGGCCGGGAGCTCTTCGGCGTGCAGTATGTGGGGAAGATCCTGGACTACCAGCGGGCGCACGGCCTGTCCGACGCCGACGTGCTGGCCACCGTCACCGACCTCACCGCCTGGTCCATCGCCGACGGCTATGCCCGGTATGTCCTGCCCAAGCGGCAGGCCGCCGAGCTGGTGGTGGGGGGCGGCGGCAGCTACAACGCCACCCTGCTGGGCTTCCTGCGGACGCGCTTCGCCCCCTACGGCGTGCAGGTCCGCACCCAGGAGGACCTGGGCTGGAGCAGCGACGCCAAGGAGGCGGTGGCCTTCGCCCTCATGGCCGACTGCTGCGTCCGGGAAAAGCCCAACGTCCTCCCCAGCGTCACCGGCGCCAAAGCGGCCGCCATCATGGGCAAGATCTCCCTGCCCCCTGTCCGGTAGCGACAGACAGAAAACCGGCGTCCCTCCGTGCGGGGGGACGCCGGTTTTTGGTTACAGGCGGCGCAGCTCCTCCAGGGTGTCCTGGATGACGGATTTGGGTAAGTAGAGCCTGGCGAAGGCGAGCAGCTGCTCCAGGGTGAGCCCCCGGGCGGCGGGCACCATGGGGTGCTTGAGGAGCTTGCCGAAGCGCCGCTGAAAGACGGCGCGGGAGGCGGGGGTGTCCAGCAGGGTCCCCACCAGGATCTGGTTGTTTTTCAGGTCCAACACGATCACCTCGGCCCATCCTATGCCGGAGGCGGCGGGCGGTTGCGCGGCGCGGCCGGTTATGGTACAATGGAGCCTACCATGCGCCGCTGTGCGCATTCCACCGAAAGGAGTCTGCCCATGGCACGAAAGAAAAAAAGCCCCGCCGGCCAGGGGCGCCAGAGCACCATGGAGGCCCTCCGGGCCAAGAAGGGGGCGGTGGTCACGGTCTATGTGGCCCTCCGCCTGATGGTGATCGCGGTGCTGGTGGCCCAGGTGTTCAAGCGGAATTTTGAGAACGTGTTCCTCTGCGGCCTCACCCTGCTTCTCCTGCTGGTGCCCACCTTCGTCGAGCGGAAGATCCACGTGGACCTGCCGGATACCCTGGAGATCATCATCATGCTCTTCATCTTCGCCGCGGAGATCCTGGGGGAGATCCAGGCCTACTATATCACCTTCCCCTACTGGGACACCATGCTCCACACCATCAACGGCTTCCTCTGCGCCGCCATCGGCTTTGCCCTGGTGGACATCCTCAACCGCAGCGAGCGCTTCTCCATCCAGCTCTCCCCCATCTTCCTGGCCATTACCGCCTTCTGCTTTTCCATGACCATCGGGGTGTTGTGGGAATTTTTTGAATGTGCCATGGATCAGCTCTTCCTGCTGGATATGCAGAAGGACACGGTGGTCACCACCATCTCCTCGGTGATGCTGGACCCGGCGGGGGGCAACCACCCCACCGCCATCAAGGGCATCACCGACGTCATCGTGGTCACCGCCGACGGTGCCCAGCACCCCCTGGGCCTGGGCGGCTACCTGGACATCGGCATCCTGGACACCATGAAGGACCTCTTCGTCAACTTCATCGGCGCGGTGGTCTTTTCCGTCATCGGCTATTTTTACGTCAAATCCAGAGGAAAGGGCCGCTTTGCCCGGCGGTTCATCCCCCAGGTGGTGCCCATGGAGGAAATGGAGCAGAAGGGGGAATAACGCCCGCCGTTCCGGACATACTAGACCCGTACCAAACAAAGGAGGTCTCGTATCATGGAACACAAGAACGCCAACCCCAGCATCGCCTGCACCGTGGCCAGCTGCGCCTACCACTGCAAGGAGAAGAACCACTGCACCCTCAATGAGATCCGGGTGGGCAGCTGCCAGAGCAAGGTCACCGACTGCGGCTCCACCGAGTGCGCCTCCTTCCAGCTGGGCGCCGGCAACTGACCACAGACCACAACCATATCGTGAACCGGATGTGTGCCGCGGAGTTTCTCCGCGGCACACATTTTTTATCCGCTTGTTTTCTATGGGAAATACTATGCAGCCGGGATATGGTATCCCGGAGGGACAGTTGCTATACTGGAGAAAATCGGTCCGTGCGGACCGGGGAGAAGGAGGAGTGGGTATGTTTTGCCCGAGATGCGGAACGGAACTGAAGGAAGGGACGGCGGTCTGCCCGCAGTGCGGCGGTGCGGTGTCCCCGGCGGCACCGTCGCCGGCGGCCAAGGAGAGCTCCGGCCTGGCGGTGGCCGCCCTGGTGCTGTCCATCCTGGGTTTCCTTACCGGTTTTCTGCTCATCGGCATGGCGCTGGATGTGGTGGCCATCGTGCTGGGCGTGCTGGTCTTCCGAAAGGCCAGGAAGGCCCCCACCAAGACCGGCATGGCCCTGGCGGGGATCATCGTGGCGGGCTTTTCCCTGGCGCTGTGCCTGATCCTGCTCCTGCCCGGCCTGCTGGACGACCCCGCCGGGGACCTCTACAAGGAGGCCGAGGGCTACTATGACGACGGCTCCTACACCCAGGCCATCGACACGGCCAATGAGGTGCTGGACGAGTACCCCGGTACCCGGGCGGCGGACAAGGCGGAGGACCTGATCGAACAGTGCGAGGCCGCCCTGCCGGCGGAGCTACTCGCCGATATGGAGGCCGCCATGGCGGCGGAGGAGTGGGACCGGGCGGCATCTCTGGGCCAGGAGCTGCTGGAGGATTACCCGGACAGCCCGGAGGCCGGCCAGGTGGACGGCCTGATGGAGCAGGTTTGGGCCGGCCAGGCGGCAGTCGAGGAGGAGGAGCTGTTCCGGGAGAGCAACGAGGCGCTGCTGGAGGCCTATGAGGACGAGGACTGGGAGGCGGTGCTGGAACATGCCCGGACCGTCCTGAATCTCAGGCCGGACAGCCCGGAGGCCGCGGCGGCAGAGCCCATGCGGCAGGAGGCCAGGGAGTACTTCGAGGGGGTCATGGTGGCCTCCTACGCCTATGAGGACTGGTTCCGCATGCGGGATCACGCCGCCATTCTGAAGAAGTACTTCCCCGAGGACGAGAGCGCCGCGGAGATGTACGACACCGCCGACGGCAAGATCATGGAGCTGGGTGCCCAGGCCGTGTCTACCTTCCGGACCAAGTATGATCAGATCAAAGGCATTACCTGGTATTATCCCGCCAGCGCCCCGGAGTATGTGAACACCCGCAGCGCCGTCTACCCCTACATCGGAAAGTACGACTCCGGAAGCCTCTACATGCGGGTGAATTTCAACTACACCGGCGACCGGTGGGTCTTCTTTGACGGGGTCATCGTCAGCATCGATGGCAGCAACTACACCCTGCCCAACGATGCCGGCGACTACAGAAGAGACAATCAGGGCGGCGATGTGTACGAGAGCCTGGACATCGTGGTGGACGAATACGGCACCAACTACGAGCAGGCCATGGCCCTGATGCTGCCCCTCATCGTCCGTTCGGAGCAGACTATCGTCCGCTTCCAGGGGGATGAGCGCCAGTACGACCTGACGGTGAGCCAGGCCGACAAGGACGGCATCATGGACATCCTGTACGGCTA
>CALWYC010000128.1 GCA_944385655.1 uncultured Intestinimonas sp.
CTGGGCACGCCTTCGCGGATCAAGGTGTTCTTCACCGGATCGATCTTGATTTCGGTCGTGTCCGGCACCTGCTTGACACAGACAAGGATGTTCATTTCTCTTTCCTCCTGTCACAAGTATGGGGATGTCGTCGTCCACTGTGGGCGGACAGTGCCGCCAGAAAGTGAACATGTTCAGCAAATATGATTGTAAAACACCATGGCGGACTTGTCAATCATTCGGTGGGGGAGCGGTGACGATTCGTCAAAAACGCTGATTTGACAGAGAAAAATCCAGCACAATGCCCAATCTTTCTCTCCTGGATAGGGTAGCCCGGGCAAAACGGATCATTTGCCTCCTTCCTGGGGGAGGGAGATGCTCAGGCGCTTGCCCAGGTTGATCTTGGCATAGTGGTCGTAGTAGCGGAGGATCTTGCAGGAGAAGACCATGCGCTGCTGGATCTCACCGCTGGAGAGGTCGGCTTTGGTCAGCTCCTGGAGCTTGGCCAGCCGGGCGGAGAAGGTGTTGCGGTGCATGTAGGCCGCCTTGGCGGCCTGGGAGACGCTGCCGTTGTTGAGGCAATAGTAGTAGAGGACGTCGATGAGGTTGGTATTGTGGAGCATGTCGTAGCGGTAGAGCTTCACCGCGTCGGGGTGGGTGAGGTAGATGATGTCGTCGTGGCCCAGCAGGGCGCTGAAGCTGTTGATGCACAGGTCGATGGCCACATATTCGGCATAGTCCTCAAAGAAGAAGATGCGCTGGGTATTGGTGGGCCGGAGGGAGCGCCCCAGCTGGAGGACGCTCTTGGTGAGCAGGTAGTTGGTGCGCAGCATGGCGCGGCGGCTGGTGGCGTTGCTGATGGCGGCAAAGGCGTCATAGCGGGCCAGCAGGGCCTGGAGCTGGGCCTGATCGAAGATGGGGGCGGGCTGGAAGTCCCGGTCGGGCCGGCTGAGGAGAAGGACGATGCCGCCGTCGTAGAGAGCGGCGTTGCTCTCAGGGAAGATGGACTCCAGCTGGGCCAGCAGGGCGGAGGGCGGGTCGGAGAAGAACTCGGGGGAGGCCGGCTCCACGATGATGAAGCTGCAGAACTGCTGAGGGATACGGGAGATGAGGGAGAAGCGGCGGCGGATCTCCTCCTCTTCGGAGAGCTTGCCGCTGAGCAGGTCGGCCAGCAGGGTCTTGAAGTCGGCACCGGCCCAGTAGCGGCCCTCCCGGCAGGCCACCACACGGCTGACGTTCTCGCTCACCAGCTCCAGCAGGGCGTCGGTATCGGCGCCCTGCCAGCCGTTGGGCGTGAAAAGGAGCATGTAGGAGATGAGCTCTCCCCGTTTGTAGACCTTTTTGCCCCAGCACTTGCCGCGGCTGCCCATGGCCTGGCAGGAGAGCGCAGCGCCGTCCTTTTCCGGGAGGAGGACCTGAGCGGTGGCGGGGGAGAGGATACCCTTGTCCAGCATCTCCCGGGCCGGATCGGAGTCCAGACAGGCCCGGCCGCCGTAGTAGACCACCCGGCCTCCGGTATTAAGGAGAAAGAGGGCGCCTCCCGCCAGCTCGGCGCCGCAGTCGGCCACGTCTTGGATGCTGTGGCGGCGCCCCGCCGCAGACATGAGCCGGAGGCTCCACGACTGATACCGGCGCAGCACGGTGGAAAGCCGCTCGTGGAGCTCCAGCAGGTCCAGATCGGTGACCACCAGATCCAGGTCCAGAGCCCGGGCCATGTCCTCCAAACCGTCGGTTGGGCCGGCGGCGAAGAAAAACGTGCCGTGCAGGACGGCGGGACAGGGCCAGCGCTCCAGCAGTGCCCGGATCTCCGGCCCGGTCCCCACCCACAGGGCGGAGAGATCCTGCCCGCCCCAGTAGCGGACGAACCGGACCGCAGTGATCTGGGACAGGGGAACGTGGGTGATGCTCTGATGCAAGATGTGCCCCTGGAGCGGCACCAGCCAGCAGGAAAATTGGGACATGCTCCCCCTCCCCTCGACATACCATATGATTTGTGAACGAGTTCATTATATCAGCCTTCCGGTGGGATGTCATGCGATTTCCGAGAGGTGGGAAAATGTGTGCACCCTTGCTGAAGCGGAGGGGAAAAATGGACAATGCTGCACATACCTGCTGTGCGGCGAGAGGGAAACGGTTGTCCGCCGCCGACGGAGCATGATATGCTCGGGCCAGAGAGGGGCGGAACCGCGGCCGCCCCGGGCGAGACGAAAAGAGACGAGAGTAAAGGAGTTGTTTGCGCATGTCGGCCTCGACCGTATTGATCCTCTTCCTTGTGGCAATGCTGATCTCCATCGTGGTGGGAAACAAGTTCAATGCCATTGGGCTGCTCTCCATGACCTTCGCCTACATCATCGGCGTCTTTCTCATCGGCATGAAGGCCTCCGCCGTGGTGGCCACCTTCCCGGCCAAGATCCTCTTCACCATCATCGGCATCTGCTGGCTCTTCGGCTATGCCAATGAGAACGGCACCCTCCGCCAGATCACCCTGATCCTGGTCTACAAGTTCCGCAAATATCCCAGTGTTCTGCCCTGGGTGTTCTTTTTCATCGCGGGCCTCATCACCATGACGGGCGCCTCTCCCTACGCTCCCAACGCCGTGCTCATGCCCATCATCATCTCCATCTGCCTGTCCACCAACATGAACCCCCTGTTCGGCTCCCTGATGGTGAACATCGGCTCCTACTTAGGCTCCCAGGTGCCTTGGGGCCAGGGCGCCAACATCCAGAAGGGCGTGCTGGAGGCCGGCATCCACGCCGCCGAGGTAGACTCCATCCTGTGGAACGGCTTCCTCACCTGCGCCCTCTTTGCCCTGATCTCCGGCATCCTCACCTTCGTCCTCTACCGGGGCTGGCGGGCCCATGTGGACAACGTGGACTTCATCACCATGCCGGAGCCCATGAACGCCGCCCAGAAGAAGACCTTTGCCCTCATCGTCATCCTCATCGTTCTGATGGTCATCCCCTCCCTGCTGGGCGTGCTGGGAGTGGCCCCCATGAAGGCCCTCTCCAGCCAGCTGGACATCTCCTTGGTGTGCATCGCCCTGGCCATGGTCGCCGCCCTGCTCCATCTGGCGGATGCCAAGACCGTGGTCAACAAGCACATCCCCTGGAACACCCTGATGATGCTGGCCGGCGTGTCCATGCTGGTGGGCGTGGCCACCGAGGGCGGCGCCGTTGACCTCATCGGCTCCTGGATCGGCGGCAACGTGCCGCAGTCCATGATCGTGCCCATGTTCGTGGTCCTGGCCGGCTTCATGTCCGTCTTCGCCGCCGGTGCCTCCGTGGTGGCCCCCACCCTCTTCGCCCTGGTCCCCGCCCTGGCCACCAGTGCGCCTACCCTCAACTACCACGCCGTCTATGCCGGCATCGCCATCGGC
Organism: uncultured Intestinimonas sp.; assembly: GCA_944385655.1. Taxonomy (GTDB): domain Bacteria; phylum Bacillota; class Clostridia; order Oscillospirales; family Oscillospiraceae; genus Intestinimonas. The sequence continues at coordinate 3,356 of CALWYC010000128.1, forward strand.
GCCAATGCCTCCGCTGTGTCTCCCTTCTCCGGCGGCGGCTCCCTCACCCTGGCCAACATCAAGCAGGACGACATCCGCGAGAAGATGTTCCTGCCCCTCATCGTGGCCGCCGCGGTCCTGGTGGTCGTGGCTACTGTCCTGGGCGCCATCGGCCTCTACGGCCTCCTGTGAGCCATGAGCGGGACCGGACTTACCAAACGGCTCATCGACCATGTGCTGTCGGCGGAGTATGAGATCCTCCCCGCCGCCGCCGTGGAGGCCCAGAAGCAGTCCCTGGCCGATATGCTGGCAGTGATGCTGGCGGCCACCGGACTGGATACCGCCTCCGCCCCCTTCGCCGCCTTCGCGGCGGCGGAGGGGCAGGGGCGCTGTACCATTTTGGGACGGCCGGAAAAGACCACCCCCACCCTGGCCGCCCTGGCCAACGGAGCACTGGTCCATGCCCTGGATTACGAGGACTCCCACGAGGTGGCCACCGTCCACCCCAACTCCGCCGCCCTGCCCGCCCTGATGGCCCTGAGCCAGCAGGTAGGGGGCGTGTCGGGAAAACGCTTTCTCACCGCCATGGCTCTGGCCAGCGACATCTGCTGCCGGCTGGACATGGGCGTCAACGAGGACCTGCTGAAATACGGCTGGAACATGCCCCCCATCCACGGCTCCATGGGGGCAGTGCTGGGGGCGGGCAAGCTGCTGAAGCTGGACGCCGGACAGCTCTCCGACGCCCTGGCCCTCAACCTCTGCCAGGCCACCTGCACCGGCGAGGCGGCCAACAGCGCCGGCTCCGCCCTGCGGACCATCCGGGAGGGCTTTGCCGCCCAGGCGGCGGTGCAATCGGCCCTTCTGGCCTCCCGGGGGATACCCGCCCGGCTGGACGCCCCCTTTGAGGGGAAGCTGGGCTACTACCACATGTACGCCCGGGACAACTACACCCCGGAAAAGGTCCTGGACGGACTGGGCACCGTCTTCCAGGGTGCCTACATCAGCTTCAAGCCCTGGCCCGCCTGCCGGGCCACCCACACCTCCATCGAGGGGGTGCTCTCCCTGGTGGAGGAGCACCGGATCCGACCGGAGGAGATCGTGGAGATCCGCATCGTCCTCCAGGAGATCGGCCGCATGGTCACCGAGCCCAAAGAGGTCAAGTACCGGCCTCAGTCTCCCGCCGTAGCCAAGTTCAGTCTCCCCTTCGTGGTGGGGACGGCGGTGGTCTGCGGAGAGGTGGGCCTGGACAGCTTTACTCCGGACCGGCTCAGCGACCCGGAGGTGCTGGCCATGGGGGACAAGGTGGTCTGCGAGATCGACCCCGCCCTCACCAAGGAGCAGAACAAATTCACCGACATCACCATCGTCACCGGTCGGGGGAGCTTCCACCGGCATCTGGAGCACCCTCTGGGCTGCGTGGAGCACCCCATGAGCGACGAGGTGCTGCGGCGGAAATTCTTCGACTGTGCCGCCCGGGCCGCCCACCCCTATCCGGGGCCGGTCCTGGAGGCCATCTACCGAGACATCGGACGCCTGGAGGAGCTGGAGGACGTAAACGACCTCTTCTCCCGGCTTTGAAAGAGGCAATAAACACATTGACATAAGATCGGAGGACCATTATGACTGACAGAATCAAGAGAATGCAGGCGGCGCTGAAGACGGACAAATTTGTCTTCTGCGCGGAGAAGCCCAAGCTGGTGATCGAGTCCTGGAAGAAGCACGAGGGCCTTCCCTCCATCCTGCGGCGCGCCCACGCCACCGCCGACTATCTGGACAACCGCACCATCTATGTGGACGAGGACGAGCTCATCGTGGGCAACGTGGCCTCCAAACCCCACGGCCTGGAGGCCTCCTGCTGGGGTCCCTTCTGGGATGACGACGATCTGGACTCCATCCTGGAGGGCAACTACACCATCTCCGACGAGGATCGGGCCACCCTGCGCAGCCTGGACTCCTTCTGGGAGGGTGAGGACCGTCAGATGTACGAGTGGCAGGGCCGCTTCTACGATGATGAGCACCTGTGGCCCTTCATCCGCTCCGGCATCCTTTGCCCCCCCTGGACCAGCAAGGTCAAGGGCCGCGGCTCCGGCGGCGCCGGCTTCGGCTGGGGCCTGGGCATCGGCCTGAGCTTCTTCGTGGCCGACTACGGCAAGATCATCCGCGAGGGCATCCACAAGACCCTGGACGACGCCAAGGAGGAGCTGCGCAAGGTCCGCTATGTGGACAACGATTCCTTCGACAAGGCCATCTATCTCCAGGCCGTCATCATTGCCCTGGAGGCCATGGTCCGCATGTACCACCGTTACGGCGACGCCTGTACCGAGGCCGCCAACCGCTGTGCCGACGCCAAGCGGAAGGCTGAGCTGGAGCAGATGGCCGAGACCTGCCACTGGATCGCCGAGAACCCCTCCCGGGGCTTCCGGGATGCCATCCAGAACTTCTGGTTCTACTGGATGATGATCACCCACGGCACCGTGCCCGGCGGCCGCTTCGACCAGTATATGTACCCCTTCTACAAGAAGGACATCGAGAGCGGCGCCATGACCGACGCCGACATCCTGGAGCTCATCGAGTGCCTGCGCATCAAGATCATGCAGTTCAACTTCGTCTCCGGCAACGCCAAGCAGCGTGACAAGTGGGCCGGCATGGCCCGGTGGCACAACTTTGTCATCGGCGGCGTGGACAAGGACGGCAACGACGCCTCCAACGAGCTCTCCTACCTGGTGCTGGAGGCCGCCAACGAGGTGCGCACCCCCCACTTCACCATCACCCTGCGGGT
>CALWYC010000129.1 GCA_944385655.1 uncultured Intestinimonas sp.
GTTTTGGAGGCCGCAGATAACAAACAGGACACCCGGAGGGGAGATTACCCTCCGGGTGTTTTTTCGAACACAACTTGGACACATCTATCCGATAGGATAAGGACAGAGAGGGGGAGACGGCCATGCCAGACACCATCCTGATCGTGGAGGACGAGCCCCGGATGGGGGCCATCCTTCAGGACTACTTCACCGCCCATGGCGTGGACAGCGACCTTGCCCCGGACGGCGACGCCGCTCTGGATCACTTTGCCCGGCGGGACTATGACGCGGTGCTGCTGGACGTGATGATGCCGGGACTGGACGGCTACGGCGTCTGCCGTGCCATCCGCCGGGAGAGCGGCCTGCCCATCCTCTTTCTCACCGCCCTGGGCGGAGAGGAGCAGGCCCTCCACGGCTACGCCCTGGGGGCGGACGACTATATCACAAAGCCCTTTTCCCTGGCCCTTCTCTACGCCAAGACCACAGCCCTCATCCGCCGGAGCCGGGGCACCGAGGACGGCGCCCTGGTCTGCGGGGCCATCCGGCTCCAACCGGGGCCCATGCTGTGTACTGTGAGTAATACACCAGTCAAATTATCCCCTCGGGAGTACAATTTGCTCCTCTGTCTCCTCCGAAACCGGGGCAAGGTCCTCTCCCGGGAGCAGCTCCTTACCCGGGTGTGGGGCTGGGACTTTGATGGAGAGGACCGGGCGGTGGACGTGCAGGTCAAGAACCTCCGCGCCGCCCTGGGGAGCGCCGGAAAACAGATCAAGACCGTGTTCAAGGCGGGCTACAAGCTGGAGTCGGAGTAGCAGCCTGCCGGAAGGGAGCCTCCTATGAAACAGAAGCTGCTTTTGCCCCTCTTCCTCCGCACCGCCGCCCGCTTTCTTTTGCTGTGGTGTCTGATGGTCCTCCTCCTCTCCCTCCGGGAGCTGGACGCCCAGACCCAGCGGCTGAGCAACGGCGTAAATGAGGCCCGGGACGGGAGTTTGATGAACGCCCAGCTGGTGCTGGATGGCAGGGCAAAGCTCTGGGACAAGCCGGCCATTCTGGACGACCGCATGTCCGCCTACTACTCCACCTACGGGGCCGTGGGGGTGTTCCGGCTCTACGACACCGAGGGAGCGGAACTGGCCCGAAGCCAGCTCACCTACGGCTCCTTCTCCCTCCCCGGCACAGGGGTCTACGACCACTTTTTGAACTTCGACGCCGTCCTCACCGACGACGAACAGCTCGCCCTGGGCCGCTTCCTCCGGGAGGAGCGGCAGCTGGGCCGGTTCTACGGCACCGAGAGCGGGCTCTACGACGAGTACCTGGGCTCGGACGAGGGAGTGAGTTTTACCGTGGGCCTCCGTGGGGAGATCACCGGCGTGGTGGAGCACAACGTGGTCTACCCGCAAAAGCTGGTCTATTATTATGCGGACGGGCCGGTGACCCTGCTGGACACCGACAGCCCCTTCTTTGACGGCAAGACCCTCACCACCTTTACCTCCGACTCCATCCAGCTCAGCTCCGTTCTGGCCTGGGCGGAGACCGACCCGGAGCTCACATTAAAACTCTTCCGGGAGGCCGAGGCCCGGGTGGATGATCTGGTGGGGGACCTGACTCCCTCCAACCTCTGGGCGGCCACCAGCAGCTATGGCGGAATTGGCTCGCTCGCTCCCTACGACGGGCTGGTTTCCGCATACGGCGTCGCCTACCGCCCCGTCCTGATGGCCACCCACGACCTCTGGTTCCTCTATCTTGCCACCCTGCTCTTCACCCTGCTCCTCGCCTTCTTTACCGCCCGGGCCCAGGCCGGGAGCCTCCGAAGGGAGCGGGAGCTCACCAACGCCGTGGCCCATGAACTCAAGACCCCCCTGGCTCTCCTGCGCTCCTACGCCGAGGGCCTGCAGGAGGACATCGCCCCGGACAAGCGGGCACAGTATCTGGAGGTCATCATGGCGGCCTCCGACCAGATGGCCGCCATGGTCAATTCCCTCCTGGACCTGAGCCGCATGAAGGCGGGCAAGACCGCCTTCGCCCCCGCTCCCGTGGCTCTGGACCAAATCGTGGCGTCCGTCTTCCGCGCTCTGGAGCGGCCCATGGAGACCGCCGGCGTCGCCCTGGCCCTGGACCTGGCACCCTGTACCGTCTCCGGCGAGGAGGGGCGCCTCTCCCTGGTGGTCTCCAATCTGGCCGCCAACGCCCTCCAGCATACCCCGACCGGCGGCGAGATCCGGGTGACACTTGAGGAAAAGGAGTGCACCGCCCTCCTCCGGGTGGAAAACGACGGAGATCCCATCCCGCCGGAGGCCCTTCCCCGGCTCTTCGAGCCCTTCTACCGCTCCGACGCCGCCCGGGACCGCCAGAGCGGCGGCGCCGGCCTGGGCCTGGCCCTGGTCAAGGAGACCGTGGCCCTCCACGGCGGCACCTGCGGCGTGGAAAACCTCCCCGGCGGCGTCCGCTTCTGGGTGGAGCTGCCCTGCTGCCGCCCTTAGCTTCTCTCTGCTCCCGTCCGCTCTACACGGAAAGGAGGCCTTTATGGACCGGCATTCTCTGCGCCCCCTCTTCCTTCGCGCCGCCGCTCTCTTCCTGACCCTGTGGTGTCTGATGGCCAGTGTGCTCACCTACCTCAACTACCAGCGCCACCGGGAGATCATCCGTTCCACCGTGGAGGAGGCGGTCCTGCTCTCTGCCAGCCGCTCAGACAGCATCGATGGCTGGGGAGACCGCTGGCTGAGCAATTTTACCGACGACCTGGCCCCCTACGGCGGCGCGGTGACCCTGAGGCTGTACGACGACAGCGGGACGGAGACCGCCCGGAGCCAGCTCCTGGCCGGTACCGCCGCCACGCCCCTCAACGGTCCTCGGGACATCGTCAGCTATGTGCTGCTCTTCGATCCCGGTCTCACGGAGGAGGAACAGCTTCAGCTGGCCCACCGCCTGAGGGAGGAACCCGTCTTCATCCATTTCTCCTTCTGGAACTGGTGTGAATCTCATGGATACGAATACTCCGATGAGGAGAGCCAGGCCCTGTTCCTTCAGGTCTCTGTGGAGGTGACCGGCGTGGTGGATGGCGACGTCCTCTACCCGCAAAAGCTGGTCTACCATCTGCCGGAGGAGGACGTGACCCTGCTGGACAGCTCCAGCGGCTATTGGTCTGGAAAAACGCTCACCACCCTGTCTTTCCGTTTCGTCTCCCTCTCCCCCGCCCTGGTAGGACAGTCCGCCCCCGAGGTCCTGCTGGAACGTCAGCATATGGCCCAGGAGCACCTGAACAACACAGTCACACACTATGTGGGCGGCAAGCCGCAGCCTGTGCCGCTCAACGGCGCTGTCTCCTCCTTCACTCAGGCCGCAGGCGGTGACGGCTGGGTGGGCTGCTCCTACTGGGTGTCACTCTCCCCCGCCCACGGCCTGTGGCCGGTCTACCTCTTTACCCTCCTCCTCGCCATTCTCCTGGCCTTTCTCATCGCCCGCGCCCAGGCCAAGCGACTCCGGCGGGAGCAGGACCTGACCAACGCCGTGGCCCACGAGCTTAAGACCCCTCTGGCCATTCTCCACTCCTACGCCGAGGGCCTTCGTGAGGACATCGCCCCAGATAAGCGGTCCCAGTATCTGGACGTCATCATGGAGCAGGCTGACCAGATGGCTGCCCTGGTGAGCGCCCTGCTGGACCTGAGCCGTATGAAGGCGGGCAAGACCCGCTTCGAGCCTGTCCCTGTGTCTCTGGAACGGGTGGTGGAGTCCGTTTTTCACACTCTGGAACGCCCCATGGAGACCGCCGGCGTCACGTTGGCCCTGGACCTGGAATCATGCACCGTCTCCGGCGAGGAGGGGCGTCTCTCCCTGGTGGTGTCTAATCTGGCTTCCAACGCCCTCAAGCATACCCCAGCTGGCGGCGAGATCCGGGTCTCCCTCCAGATCCGTGGGCTCTTTGCCCATCTTCTGGTGGAAAACGACGGAGATCCCATCCCGCCGGAGGCCCTTCCCCGGCTCTTTGAGCCCTTCTATCGCTCCGACACCGCCCGGGACCGTCAGAGCGGCGGCACAGGCCTGGGTCTGGCTCTGGTCAAGGAGACCGTGACCCTCCACGGCGGCACCTGCGGTGTGGAAAACCTCCCCCACGGTGTCCGCTTCTGGGTGGAGCTTCCCCTCCTGGAGTTATAAAAAACGCCTGTGCTCCCCGTTTTTCGGGGAACACAGGCGTTTTTCTCCACAGGCTGTGTTTATTGTTTCTCCTCCAGCGCCCGGAGCACCAGGGGCAGCAGCAGCTCCGCCACCCTGGTCTGGGCCGCGGCGGAGAGGTGGCGCTTGGGGGTGGTCCGCTCGTTGAACCACCGCCCCGGCTCGTCCTTGAAGGGGGTATACAGATCCACGAAGGGGATGTTCAGCTGGTCGCACAGGCTGGACAGGGACTCGTTCCAGATGGGCAGACGGTTCTGGAGCTCCGGCCCAGCCAGCTCCTCCGAAAACCAGGGGATACCCAGCAGGATGAGGGGCATTTGGAGCTCGGCGGCCTGGTCCAGCACGTCGGAGATCTCCGAGAGGAACTCCCCCAGGGGCACCTCCAGCTTTTTGGCGTCGTTGGTGCCGAAGCCCAGGATGCACAGGTCCGCCCCGGCGGTGGCGGCGGGGAAGTGCTCCATGGCGTAGTCGGCCTGGACGCCGGGGTGGCCCTCATTTTTGACCGCCGCGTCCACGCCCCTGGCCCGGAGCATGGTCTCCAGCTTGGCGGGCCAGGCCTCCTCCAGAGGGCCGGGCGTGCCGGTGTCCCCCAGATAATATCTGGTGTTGGAGTCGCCAAAGGCCACGATCTGAACGCTCATTTCCCATCCTCCTCCACGTCACGGTCCTTCTGTCCGTTCCATTCCGCCCGGAACCACCTGGAGCGCACCCTTCGGGTGGAAAAACCGGTCTCGCTATAGAGCCGGTAAGCCGCCTCGTTGGCGGTGGAGACCTGGAGCCAGCAGCGGTCGTACCCCTGCCCGGCCAGCAGGTCCATGGCCAGCAGCAAAAGCTCCCGGCCCAGGCCTCTGCCCCGTGCCGCCTGTCTCAGCCCGATCCCCTCGATCTCCCCGGTCCGGAGATCCAGCTCATAGATCCCCACCGGAGCGCCGTCCTCCAGCACCAGGCCGCAGCTGCCCGGCTTGGCCAGCTGCTCCGAGAGCTCCTCCGGGCCGTAGGTGGCGGCGTTGGGCACGGCGGCAAAGGCCTCGTTGTAAATGCTCAGCCACAGTTCCCCCAGTTCCCCGGTCAGCGGCTCGGCCGCGAGCCTCCCCTGGGGCCGTGGGCGGCCAGCCTCCAGCGCCCGCTCCATCTCCAGCATGTCGTGGACATGGGTGAGCCGCACCGGCCCCGTCTCTGTCTCCGCCAGGGGCGCGGCCGGGTCGGTGGAGGCCGCATAGATCTCTCGGGCGCCCAGGTCGGCCATGGTCCGGACCTCCCGGTCCAGCTGTTCGCCCAGGGCCTGGGCTCCGCACTGACGGAAGATCAGGTAGGCGATGCCCCGAAAGGGTATTTCCCGGGTGATCCGGGTGATCTGCAACTCCACGGGCCTCGCCTCCCTCCGTCGTGCTATGCTCGGTGTTAATCATCATATCACAGCCGGCAGGCCGGCGCAACGGCCCGCCGCCCTCTCCGGCCAAAAATCGAAAAACTTTACAATCGGACCGCCACCGGCGCCCCCATGGTGAGGGAATCCGGCGTCACACGGCAGTCCCGGCACAGGATCTCCACCCCCGCCGCCGCCGCGGTCCGCACCGCCGCGCCGAAGGCGGGGTGGGTCCGGTCGTTGGGGGACCAGAAGGCCACCCCCTCCATCTGAACCACCAGGAACAGGGCCGCCTCATAGCCCGCCGCCCGGCAGGCCATCAGCTCCTCCACATGCTTGACGCCACGCTCCGTGGGGGCGTCGGGGAAGTAGGCGGCGCCCGCCTCCTCCAGGGTGACCCCCTTCACCTCCACAAAGCCCTTTCGCCCGTTTTCCGATGACTCCCAGTAAAAATCAAACCGGGAATTCCCCCAGGTAGTCTCCGGGCGCAGCAGGGTGAGCCCGTCCCGGAAGCCCCCGCCGGCGGC
>CALWYC010000130.1 GCA_944385655.1 uncultured Intestinimonas sp.
CTTTTTGTCCGCACGCCAAACAGGGAGGAAGCCCATGCGCATCATCATCTCACCGGCCAAGAAAATGAACGACGACCTGGACGGCCTGCCGCCCAGGGACCTGCCCGTCCTCCTGGGAGAGACGGAGCGGCTGCTGGCCCATCTGAAGGGCCTGTCCCTGCCGGAGCTGAAAAAGCTCCTGGCCTGCAACGACCAGCTGGCGGAGCTCAACTTCCGGCGGTTCCAGACCATGGATCTGCGCCGGAGGCTGACCCCCGCCCTCCTGGCCTATGAGGGCATCCAGTACCGCTATATGGCGCCCGGCGTCTTCTCCCGGGGGGCGCTGGCCTATGTGCAGGAGCACCTGCGCATCCTCTCCGGCTTCTACGGGGTGCTCCGGCCCTTCGACGGGGTGACACCTTATCGGCTGGAGATGCAGGCCAAGCTAAAGACCGGATCTTGTAAGGACCTCTACGACTTCTGGGGCGACAGCCTGGCGGAAGCATTGGCGCCTGACGGCGTGGTGGTGGACCTGGCTTCCGGGGAGTATAGCAAGGCGGTGGTGCCCCGCCTGCCTGTGAACATCCGGGTCATTACGCCCATCTTTGGTGAACTGCGTTCCGACGGGAAAGTAGTGGAGAAGGGAGTGCACGTCAAGATGGCCAGAGGAGAGATGGTCCGCTTCCTGGCAGAGGGAAGCGTGGAGGACCCGGAGGTCATTACCGCCTTCGAGGGGCTTGGTTTTCGGTATTGCCCACAGCAGTCCCGGCCAGACCGGCCCGTTTTTCTGCGCGATGTGTAGAAAAGGTAAAGTAGTGTAAAAATCCATTGACGCAGGTAAAGGGCAACGGTATAATTGTACTTGTAAAAAATCGCTTTTCTGAAAATTCAGAGAGAAAGGACCATGGAGCTATGAGGGTCACCGCCGCAGAAAAAGAGGCCGTGCTGCTCGCCCCGGAAAAAGCATTCCCCTGGTTCAGCAAAAAGACATGACCTGCTTTTCATTTTGAAAAGCGGGCTATGTCTTTTTCTTATTTTGCAAAAGAAAAGAGAAAAGGAGCATTTTGATGAGTATTGCCAATATCTTGAGCCTTCTCGGCGGACTGGCGCTCTTCCTGCACGGGATGCAGATGATGAGTTCCGGTTTGGAGGCTGCCGCCGGCAACCGCATGAAGAGCATTCTGGAAAAGCTGACGGCAAACCGTGTTCTGGGCGTGCTGGTAGGTGCGGTGATCACTGCCGTCATCCAGTCCTCCTCTGCCACGACGGTCATGGTGGTGGGCTTCGTCAATTCCGGCATGATGACCCTGACCCAGGCGGTATGGATCATTATGGGCGCCAATATCGGCACCACCATTACCGGGCAGCTCATCGCTTTAGATGTTGGAGTCCTGGCTCCCTTTTTTGCCTTTTTGGGCGTGGCCATGATGGTCTTCCTGAAGCAGCCTAAGGTTCATCATTATGGCAGCATTTTGGGCGGCTTGGGCGTGCTCTTCATCGGTATGGATATGATGAGCGCTTCCATGGAACCCCTGCGGGAGATGCCCGCTTTTGTCAATCTGATGACCAGCTTCTCTAACCCGGTGCTGGGTATTCTGGCCGGTGCGGTCTTTACCGCCATTATTCAGTCCTCTTCCGCATCGGTGGGCATCCTCCAGGCATTGGCCAACAGCGGGGTGGTCACGCTGGACAGCGCGGTGTATGTGCTCTTTGGTCAGAACATCGGCACCTGCATCACGGCGGTGCTGGCCTCCATCGGAACCAGCCGGAATGCCAAGCGGACCACCATCATTCACCTGATGTTCAATATCATCGGCACCATCGTCTTCACCACGTTGTGCCTGGTGACGCCGATGCTGGGGATGTCACTGGTAGACTTTATCAAGAGCCTGACCCCCATCAATCCGGCGGCACAGATTGCCAACATGCATACCCTCTTCAACATTGTTACTACCTTGTTGCTGCTGCCTCTGGGCAAATGGATGGTGAAGGCGGCCATGTGTATCCTGCCGGAGCGCAAGCAGGAGCTGGAAGAGGGAATGCATTTGATCTATCTCACACCCATCAATGCAAACCAGGACCGGACCATCGGCCAGTCCGCCATCTACATCAGCCAGCTTCAGCAGGAACTCAACCGGATGCTGGGTATGGCAAAAGAGAACGTGTCCACAGCCTTCCAGGCGGTTCTGGACCGAGATCCTGGCCTGGTGGCCAAAGAGGAGTCAGTGGAGGAGTACATCGACTACCTCAACAAGGAGATCTCCCAGTTTATCTCTCACGTTATCGTCCATGAGACCAATGAGCAGGACTCCTCTGCGGTGAGCGCCTATTTCAAGATTGCCGGGAATATTGAGCGCATCGGCGACCATGCCATGAATATCTGTGGTTACAGCAGCATCCTGAAGGAGAAGGACGTCCACTTTTCTGAAGAGGCTAGGAATGAGATCCGGGAAATGGAGCGGATCTGCCGGGAGGCGATCGATGCCATCAGCGGCGTGGTGTCCAATCCTGTGGAATGGCTTAGTCAGGTTTCCGCATTGGAGCAGAAGATGGACGACATGACGGCCAGCTTCCGCCGCAACCAGATGGAGCGGATGCGGAAAGGCGTCTGCTCCGACGAGGGCTGCATCCTCTTCTCCGAGATGCTCACCGACTTCGAGCGCATCGGCGACCACGTGCTCAACATTGCCCAGGAGCGCTCCGGCGCCAGCCTGGCCTGATCGGAAATCAAAAGAGGCCGCCATGTCTCACGACATGGCGGCCTCTTGGACGATGACGGTGTGATTCAGGCGCTGTCTTCGGTGTAGATGCTGCAGCTGTCCTTGCCCCGGTGCTTGGCACAGTACAGGGCCCGGTCGGCGTGGGCATACAGCTCCTCGAAGGTGCGGCCCTGGTTGGGCGCCATGGCAGCACCCACGCTGCAGGAGAGGGTGATCTGGGGGTAGTCCGGGTGCGTGAGGAGGCGGAACTCCTCGCACAGGCGGCACATGTGCTGCTCCACTACGGATCTGGAGGAGACGTCCTTCATCAGGACCATAAACTCGTCTCCGCCGATGCGGCCCACCACATCGCTTTGGCGGAAATGGGCCCGCAGGAGATCGGCGGTAAGGGCCAAAATGGCGTCGCCGGCCTGGTGTCCCCAGGCGTCGTTGATCTCCTTGAAGTTGTCCAGGTCCAGCATCATGAGGGCACCGTGGCAGCCAGAGCCGGTCAGCCAGTCGGTGACACACTCCACGGTGCTGCTGCGGTTGAGCAGTCCGGTGAGAGGGTCGGTCTGGGCCTGACGGAGGAGACGGCGGCGCTCCCGCAGGGAGAGGTGAAGGACGGCGGCCAGCAGGACGAGGACGCCCAGCAGGACGGCGGTGCCCAGGTAAAAGACGTCCTGGATGATGAAGCTGTAGTCGGAGCCGGCCTCCTGACTGGTGACGGTGTAGCACATCATCCAGCCGTTGCCCAGTCCGGCGGCCTGATAGACCATGTACCGGACCTCGCCGTTGCTCCGGGCGATGAAATAGCCGCTGGCGCCGTTGGCGAAGTCCTCCCGGACCTGCTCCGGGTCGGCGCCGCCCAGCAGCTCCATGGAGGCGCAGTAGTCATAAAAATTCTGGTAGCCGGCGGGGAACTCCTCAGCGCTGGTGGAGATCAGAACGCCGCCGGAGGTGAGGAGGATGGGATAGCCGCTCCCCTGGTACAGGTCGGAGAACAGGAATTTGTTCAGCTGACCGATGCTGTAGGCGCCGCCCACGACGCCGCGGATCACACCGTCGGTATCGGTGATGGGGACGGCCAGCACCACCTTGGTCTGGCTGTCCACGGAGCTGGAGAGAGGATCGCTGAGGGCCCGGGCGCCGGAGAGAGCCTGGAGGAAATAGCTGCGGCGGGCGACGTTGGTGACCGCGCCGTCGTTGGCGAAGCCGGTGCCGGAGGGCTTGATGATCAGGATGCGGGAGAGGTCGCCGCTGGACACGGTGGCGTTGGCCAGAGCCATGGTCTCTTCATCATTCAGCGTGTCCCGCTGACCGGCGAACTTGGCCAGACTCTCCAGAGAGTCAAACTGGATGTCGATGATGGTGTTGAAGTGGGCGCACTGCTGCTGGACGTTGCTGCGCAGGGACGTCAGGGTCTGCCTGGCTACGGCGGTCCGCTCGTGGACCACGAAAAAAACCATGCACATGGCCAAATAGGCCAAAAACAGGGACATGAGCAGGATCAGATGGCGCACATGGCGGGAACGGGGCTCGTGAATGACGACCACCTCCTTTGCCGCAGGATCCTGTAGAGACAGTATACCACATTTTTTTCGGGAGAGAAACGGGAAAAAGGTCCGATTTCCTGTTGGACGGAGGGGCGTTTTTCTATGAAAAGCTGTGAAAAGCATTTTTAATGGAGAGAAAGAGCGTGATTTGGCATGATCTGTGACTGCGCCCCTATGGAGGGGCTTACCGGCGCTCTGTTCCGGCGCGTCCACAGCCGGTACTTTCCCGGAGTGGACAAATACTATATGCCCTTCGTCTCGCCGGGCCGGGATCGGGTCTTCTCCAAACGGGACGCGGGGGAGCTCTCACCGGAGGCCAACCGGGGCCTGCGGGCGGTGCCCCAGCTGCTCACCTGCCGGGCGGAGGACTTCCTCTGGGCGGCGGACTGGCTGGCTGACCGGGGCTATGGGGAGGTCAACCTCAACCTGGGCTGCCCCTCGGGGACGGTGACCGCCAAGGGGAAGGGTTCCGGCCTGCTGCGGGACCCGGAGGCGCTGGACCGCTTCCTGGACCAGATCTTCGGCGGCGTCCGGATCGCCGTCTCCATCAAGACCCGGGTGGGTTTCCAGTCCCCGGAGGAGTTCCGCGCCCTGCTGACCTGCTTCCGGCGCTACCCCTGGAGCGAGCTCATCATCCACCCCCGGGTCCGGGAGGACTTTTATAAGGGGCAGGTCCGGCTGGAGGCCTTCGCCCTGGCGGCGGAGGAGGGCCTGTCCCCCCTGTGCTACAACGGGGACCTGACCACGCCGGCGGAGATCGCCGCCCTGGGGGAGCGTTTCCCCACGGTGGACCGGGTGATGCTGGGCCGGGGACTGATGGGGGACCCCGCCCTGGCCGCCCGGGCGAAGGGAGGGCCGCCGGCGGACCGGGAGACCCTGCGCCGGTACCACGACGCCCTCTACGAGGGCTATGCGGAGGCCTTCGCCAGCCGCCACAACGCCATGCTGCGGATGAAGGAGCTGTGGTTTTACCTCATCTGGCTCTTCGAGGGCAGCGAGCGCCACGGGAAGGCCCTGAAAAAGGCCCGGACCACCGCCGAGTTCGAGGACCGGACGGCGGCCATCTTCCAGGAGCTGCCCCTGCGGGCGGACTCCGCCGCCGGCTGGCGGGACCGGCCCATTTTTTGACATGGCGCTCCACCCGTGCTATGATAGGAGCATCTAGAAAAGGATCGGGGGAGTCATCTTGGAAAACAAGGTATACGAGACCATCGTGGGACGGCGGAGCATCCGGGCCTTCCAGCCCCGGCAGGTGGAGCAGGAGGCGCTGGACGCGGTGCTCCGGGCGGGGCTGTACGCCCCCTGCGGCCGGGGGAGCCAGCTGGTGACCCTGGTGGCCGTCCAGGACCCGGCGGTCCGGGCCAGGCTCACCGCCATGAACGCCGCCGTCATGGGCACCGACGGCGACCCCTATTACGGCGCTCCCACCATCGTGGTGGCGCTGGCGTCGCCGGAGCGGCCCACCTGGGTGGAGGACGGCAGCTGCGCCCTCGCCGTCATGATGGAGGCCGCCCACGCCCTGGGGCTGGGTTCCTGCTGGATCCACCGGGAGCGGGAGATGTTCGACAGCGACGAGGGCAAGGCCCTCCTCCAGGCGTGGGGCGTCCCTGCGGGCATGCGGGGGGTGGGGGCCCTGGCCCTGGGCTACCCCGCCGGCGAGGCGCCCAAGGCGCCGGAGCGCCGCCCCGGGCGGATCTTCAAGGTGTGACA
>CALWYC010000131.1 GCA_944385655.1 uncultured Intestinimonas sp.
CTGGACGCCGCCATCGACGGGGCCTACGCCGCCGCCAGGCACATCTCCTTCCAGGACATGCACTTCCGCACCGACATCGGGCGCACGTTCTGACGCGCTTTCTCCTGCGGCTCCGGGGAACCGGAGCCGCTATCCTTCTCTTATGGAGGTCTTCCCATGAAACGGATCACCCCCCTGGAGGTGGCCACCGTCTTTACCGGCAGCTTTCTGGGCGCCGGCTTTCTCTCCGGCCAGGAGCTGCTCCAGTTCTTCGGCGTCTTCGGCGGCTGCGGCATCGCCGGCATGGTACTGGCCATCGCCGCCTTCGTCCTGTTCAGCCTGCTGGTCCTGGACATCGCCCGAAAGACGGGCCGGACGGAGTTCGACCGGGTCATCCTACAGCCGGAGCTGCCCTGGCTCCGGGCCTTCCTCAGCGGTATCTTCCTCTTTTTTCTCTTCGATGTGATGGTGGCCATGATCGCCGGGGCGGGGGCCCTGCTGGAGCAGGTCTTTGGCCTGCCCGCCATCGCCGGCAACTGCCTCACCACCGCCCTGGTGCTGGCGGTGGCCCTGGCCGGCGCCGCCGGGCTGCTGGCCTCCTTCAACATCGTGGTCCCCCTGCTGGTAGTGGCCGCCCTGGTCATCGCCCTGGCCGCCCCCTTCCGGCTGCCGGTGGAGGCGGTGACCGCCGCCCCCTTTTCCGACGGCAACCCCCTGCTGGGCAACTGGCTGTGCTCCGCCCTCTCCTTCATCTCCTACAACATGATGGCGGCGGTGTCCATCCTGGTCCCCCTCTCCGCCGGCATGGAGCGGCGGACCGTCCGTCGGGGACTGGTGCTGGGCACCGGCCTCCTCACCCTGATCTTCGCCGGCATCCTCCTGCCCATGATCCTCTTCCGGAGCGCGGTGGGGGCTGCGGAGCTCCCCATGCTGGAGCTGGCCTACCGGGTGGCCCCGGCGCTGGGCCTCCTCTACGCCGTGCTCCTCCTGGCGGGCATGTTCACCGCCGCCCTCTCCAGCCTCTTCGCCATCACCTCCCGGCTCCAGCTCTGGGCCGGCGGACGGCTGGCCACCCGGCGGACCACGGCGGTGCTGTGCGTCCTCTCCTTCCTGGGCAGCATCTTCGGCTTCAAGAACGTGGTGAGCTTCGTCTACCCCATCTGCGGCTATATCGGCTTCCTGGCCCTGGCCGGCATCCTCCACCACGCCCTGGTGCTGCGGAAGGCCGCGGCTCCAAAGGCATGAAAAACGGCTGTGTACCGAACGGTACACAGCCGTTTTTGCTTCACTCTCCGGTGACGTCCACCGAGATGCCGTTCACCGACACCTCGCCGTCGGCGGGGATGAGGATGTACTTCCGGCCGCCGATGACCCTGGTCTCCACCAGGGCGCTGTGCTCCGGGTCCACGTTGAGGACCACCTCGTCGGTCTTGACCTCGAAGCGGCGGCTGTCGATGAGGTTGGCCGGGGCCAGGGCCGCCCCCTCCCCGAAGCGCTCCCCGCACTTGGCCAGGAAGGCCCGGGACTGCCCCTCGTCGGCGCCGCAGTCGGTGAGGATGCGCCCCAGCTCCCCCGCCGTCAGGGCCAGAGGCTCCGGGTCGTGGCTCTCCTTGTGCTCCTCGATCCTGGCCCGCAGCTCCTGGTGGACCGCCTGGACCAGCTCCAGGCTGCACTTCTCCCCCAGGGACTCGGTGAGGGCCCCCTCGAAGGCCTCCTTCTGCTCCGCCGCCGACATGGGGGGCTCGGTGCGGAAGACGGCGTCGATGAACTCCTGGTGGAGCTGCTCCGGCTTCCGGGCATAGAAGAGGGCGTTGTAGATGTTGGCCGCGCGGTCGTCGAAGGCGGGGAACAGGAAGCCCAGGTCCGGCTGGGCCACGATCTGCCCCGGGGTGCAGCTGTGGAACTCGTTCTCCCCGGGGAAGTAGCCCAGGGCGGGCTTGCCGTCTTTCACCGGGCAGACACAGCAGACGAAGTGGGAGAAGACCTGGTCCCCGGCGTCGGCCTGGTCCTCGTCATCCTTGCCCCGGTAGGGCACGTCGTACGCGTCGTGGCCCAGGAGGATGAGGTAGTTGCTCCCCTCCAGGTCCAGGGCGTGGATGACCTTGTCATAAAAGGCCTCACGCAGGGCGCCGTCGGCCAGGCCGGAGTCCCGCAGGCCCATGAGGAGCCGGTGCTCCTCGCTGTCGGCCACCTGCCGGGTGGAGAAAACGATGTCGATGAGGTTTTTCCCCAGGGTGCCGGAGAGGGATTTCTTCAACAGCCCCAGATATTTTTCCGACTCCTCCTGAGGCATGGCCCCCAGGGAGCTGTCGATGTAGGAGATGATCTCTCCGCTCCCGTTCACATAGCAGCCGTACACCCGGCTGATGGCGCTCCGGTCGGCGCGGAACCGCCGCCGCAGCTCGTTGAGTTCCTTCTGATTCATGGTCTGTACCTCGCTTTTCCATATCTCCTCTGTCGGCTCCGCCGGCAAAAAAATGTGCAGACCTTATTTTAGCCGAACCCCAAAAGAAATGCAATCCTCCTTTTTTGCTGCAATTCAGCGCAAAAATATGTGCGGTTTTCCCGACACTCTGTCTTGACAACCCCACACTTTTTTTCTAAAATAACAATGAACATGTTCATTAAAAAGGGGAGGCAAACCGTATGGAGCATGAACTGGGACCCAATTTCGCCCCCGGACTGGACCGCCAGGAGCTCTGCCACCTGCTGGAGCACGCCATTCAGGCCCTGGAGGAGGTCATCATGGTGGACGCCCAGGGCCGTATTGTCTATATCAGCGACGAGTACAGCAAAAATATGGAGATCTCCATCCCCGATGCCCTGGGCAAGCCCATCAACGAGGTGCTGGACCACACCGACATTCCCTCCGTCCTGAAAAGCGGACACGCCACCAAGGGGGTGGTGTACCAGCGGAAGGGCAAGAATTTCTGGATCAGCCGCTACCCCATCCGGGACGGGGAGAAGATCATCGGCGCGGTGGCTCAGTGCATCCTGGGCACCTATCTGGAGACCGACCAGATCGAAAAAAAGCTGCGCTACGTCACCCGGGAGCTCAACTACTACAAGGAAAAATACCGCCAGGCCTCCACCGCCCGGTACACCGCCGACAACATCGTCACCGGCAGCCGCACAGTGCTGGAGCTCAAGGAGACCATCGCCCAGATCGCCCTCACCAAGTCCACCGTCCTCATCACCGGGGAGAGCGGCACCGGCAAGGAGGTCTTTGCCAACGCCATCCACAGCCTCAGCAGCCGGAAGGACAAGCCCTTCGTCCGCCTCAACTGCGCCGCCATCCCCGACAACCTGCTGGAGGCCGAGCTTTTCGGCTACGAGGAGGGCGCCTTCACCGGGGCGGTGAAGGGGGGCAAGATCGGCGACTTTGAGGCCGCCAACGGCGGCACCATCCTCCTGGACGAGGTGGACGCCCTCACCCCCAACCTCCAGGCCAAGCTGCTCCGGGTCATCCAGGAGAAGGAGGTCAAAAAGGTGGGCAGCACCAAGCCCGTCCCCATCGACGTCCGCTTCATCTTCGCCACCAACAAGGACCTCCTGAAGCTGGTGGAGGAGAAATCCTTCCGGGAGGACTTCTACTACCGCATCAACGTCATCAACCTGAAGCTGCCGCCCCTCCGGGAGCGGGTGGAGGACATCCCCCTTCTCACCGATTACTTCATCAAGCGCTTCAACAGCGAGCTGGACATGCACATCACCGGCATCTCCCCCGAGGCCCTTGCCCTCCTCCAGGGCTACTCCTGGCCGGGGAACATCCGGGAGCTGGAAAACTGTCTGGAGCGGGCCTTCAACTACGCCCGCGGCGGCGGCCTCCTCCAGGCCGAGCACATCAAGCTCACCCCCAGCCACGCCGCCGAGGTGGTCCCCCTCTCCCTCCGGGAGGCAAGAGCCTACGCCGAGCGAAAGGCCATCCAGCGGGCCCTCAGCGCCGCCGGCGGCAACAAGCGGGAGGCCGCCAGGCTGCTGGAGATCGACCGCAGCGTCCTCTACGAGAAGCTCAAGCGCTACAACCTCACCGACGGCGACGGCGGTGAGGAATAAAAAAACGGACTGCCAAATGGCAGTCCGTTTTTTTCTATGGCGCGGCCGGGCCGGCGCCGGAGGGGCAGGTTCCGGCAGCCCTGGGGCCGCTACGTATCAAAGGCCGGGCGCCGCCCGGAGACAGAGCCGCTCCCCTTCTCTCCCGCCCCCGGAAGTGATCAGGATGGGATGGTTGGGATAGTGGGAAGGGATATGGAAGCAGGAGTTCAGCGGCGGGAGTCACAGGAGAGCTCTGTCGGCGGGGGTAACTCAGACCAGAGACCGTCTAGGGAAAAGGGGAAATTTGCTTATTTGTAAGCGCCGCCGCCGGTGTACTCGGGGTTCATGACGATGGAGAAGTGGAACACGGGGCGGTCGATCCGCTTGATGGACAGAGGCATGTGGGGCACGCCGCCGGGGATGAAGAGCATGGTGGTCTTGGTGAGGACGTGCTCCTCGCCGTCGATGGTGACCACCATCTCAGCGCCCAGGTCGTAGGGATCGTCGGGGTTGCTGCCGTAGAAGCCGATGAGCTCGTCATAGTCGTGGACGTGCTCGGGGAAGACGGGGTCCGCCTCGGGTACATCGAAGTACCAGGCGGTGTTCATCTGGAAGGCGCCCTCCACCACGTTGGTGTCCATCCAAAGGATGCGCTTGGCGAACTTCTCATACATGGCCTTGAACTCGGGGGTGCTCATGTTGGCGGGCTCCTGGAGGGTCTGGACAACGTACTTGTCGGTCTTCTGGCTCATGGTCGTATCTCCTTTTTATGATGATGTTTGGGTCAGTCTCTTATTCCTTGGGCATATCCCAGTCGATAAAGTGCCAGTAGGGGGCGTTCACCCGCTCACGGTAGGTGTCCATGTCCACACCGCGCCAGTCGTAGAAGCCCTCGCCGGTCTTGGCGCCCAGCTTGCCGGCAGCGATGCGGTCGGTGATGGACTTGGGGGCGGACTTGGCGTCGCTCAGGTCGGGGAAGACGGTGTTGCACACGTTGATGTTCAGGTCCAGACCGCCGTTGTCGAAGTGCTCGAAGATGCCGATGGAGGTGTAGCGGGGGCAGAAGCTGTACATCAGGCAGGTGTCCACGTCCTTGGGATCGGCGATGCCGCTCTCCACGATGTAGAGGGCCTCACGCCACAGGGCGAACTGCAGGCGGTTGCCGATGAAGCCGGGGGCGCTGCGCTTGAGGACCACGGGCTTGCGGCCCAGGGCCTCCAGCAGGGACTTGGCGAACTCCACCACGCCGTCGGCGGTATCGGAGCCCTTGGCCAGCTCGAAGTAGGGGACCATGTAGACGGGGTTGAAGGGGTGCGTGACGATGATCCGGTCCTTGTACTTGGTCATGCCCTCGGCCAGCTTATCCACCTCCAGGGCGGAGCTGACGGAGCAGATGGCCTTCACATTGGGGCAGTTGGCCTCAACAGCCTGGTAGACCTGGTGCTTCACGTCCAGCACCTCCACCACGCTCTCGAAGACGATGTCCACATCGGCCAGATCGGCGTAGTCGGTGGTGAAGTGCAGGTACCTGCCGCAGATGGCGGCCTGCTCGGCGGTCATCAGCCCCCGGCTGACGAAGTCGGCGTAGAAACTATCATACTGCTTCTGGCACTTGTCCGCAAGCTCCTGGTTCATGGCCAGCATGGTGGTCTTGTAGCCGTACCCAGTGGTGAGCACCGCCAGGCTGGTGCCGATCATACCAGTTCCCACAATGGCGATATGCTTGACCGGTTCGAATTTCATGACGACTCCTCCTAATTTCTTTTGAGAATGGACCGAGGCGGAACGTACCGGCTGCCGTGGCGTATGTGGAAACCAGTCTCCCTGTTCGGCGCTCCGCCCTCGGTCGTCCTTCTGCCCGGATATATAAGCAAGGAGCGTGCCAAATAGAAAAGTCTTGGGCTCTCAGGGCCCTTTCTTTTTCCGGC
>CALWYC010000132.1 GCA_944385655.1 uncultured Intestinimonas sp.
ATGGACACCACCCTCAAGGCGGTGGAGGCGCTCAAGAGCCGGGTGAAGAGCGAGAAGCTCAAGGACGAGGAGGAGGTGCGCAGCTGCCTGCGCCGGGTGCTCCAGGACATGCTGACGGTGGGAGAAGAGGGCCTGGACCTCTCCACCCGCCCCTCGGTGATCCTCTTCATCGGGGTCAACGGCGTGGGCAAGACCACCACCATCGGCAAGCTGGCCGCCTCTCTGAAGGCCCAGGGGAAGAAGGTCCTCCTCTGCGCCGGTGACACCTTCCGGGCCGCCGCCGCCGACCAGCTCACCATCTGGTCCCAGCGGGCGGGGGTGGAGATCGTCAAGCAGCACGAGGGCGCTGACCCCGCCTCGGTGGTCTTTGACGCGGTGAGCGCCGCCAAGGCCCGGGGCAGCGACGTCATCCTGGTGGACACCGCCGGGCGGCTCCACAACAAGCAGAACCTGATGAACGAGCTCAATAAGATCTCCCGCATCATCGACCGGGAGCTCCCCGGCTGCGCCAAGGAGACCCTGCTGGTGCTGGACGCCACCACCGGCCAGAATGGCCTCATCCAGGCCAGGCAGTTCCGGGAGGCCGCCGGGGTCACCGGCATCGTCCTCACCAAGCTGGACGGCACCGCCAAGGGCGGCATCACCGTGGCCATCGCCGACACCCTCCAGATCCCCGTGAAGTACGTGGGCCTGGGGGAGGGCATCGAGGACCTGCGGCCCTTCGACGCCGAGGACTTCACCGAGGCGCTGGTATAATCCATCACACAACAACGGCCATCTGGCCTTGATTTTGGAGGAATCGAAACATGGAAAGGATCGACGGACGGGCCTGGGATCAGCTCCGGCCCATGGAGATCACCCCCGGCTTCAACAAATTCGCGGAGGGCTCCTGCCTCATCCGCTGCGGCAACACCATGGTGCTGTGCACCGCCTCTGTGGAGGAGAAGACCCCGCCCCACGTCCCCGAGGGAGAGGGCTGGGTCACCGCGGAGTACTCCATGCTGCCCCGGGCCAACCGGGAGCGGAGTAAGCGGGACATCGCCAAGCTGAAGCTCTCCCCCCGGTCGGCGGAGATCCAGCGCCTGGTGGGCCGTGCCCTCCGGGCGGCGGTGGACATGAAGAAGCTGGGGGAGCGCACCATCACCATCGACTGCGACGTGCTCCAGGGGGACGGCGGCACCCGCACCGCCAGCGTCACCGGCGGCTTTGTAGCCCTCTCCTACGCCCTCCACAGCCTGGTGGAGCGGGGGGTGCTCTCCGAGATGCCCCTGACCACCTGTGTGGCCGCCATCTCCGCCGGCATCGTGGAGGACCAGCCGCTGCTGGACCTGTGCTATGAGGAGGACTCCTCCGCCCAGGTGGACCTCAACTGCGTCATGACCGGCGAGGGGGAGATCGTGGAGCTCCAGGGCACCGGCGAGGGCCGGGCCTTCACCATCGAGGAGCAGCGGAAGCTGGTGGACCTGTGCGCCAAGGGCATCCGGGAGGTCCAGGCCATCCAGCGGGCTGCCCTGGGAGGCTGAGCCATGAAGGTAGTGCTTGCCAGCAAGAACCAGCACAAGCTGGTGGAGATGCGGGACATCCTCTCCGCCCAGGGGGTGGAGGTGGTCCTGGAGTCCGACGTGGGCGTGGACGTGGACGTGGAGGAGACGGGGACCACCTTTGAGGAGAACTCCCTCCTGAAGGCCAGGGCCGTCATGGAGGCCAGCGGCCTCCCCGCCATCGCCGACGACTCCGGCCTGTCCGTGGATGCCCTGAACGGCGCCCCCGGGGTCTGGTCCGCCCGGTACGGCGGGGAGGGCCTGGACGACGTGGGCCGGTACCGCCTGCTGCTGGAGAACATGAAGGGGCAGCTGGACCGGAAGTGCAAATTCGTCTCGGTCATCACCCTTTGCATGCCGGGCGGCGACGTCATCACCGCCCGGGGGGAGTGCCCCGGCACCCTGGCCTACGCCCCCCAGGGGGAGAACGGCTTCGGCTATGACCCCATCTTCTTCGTGCCGGAGAAGAAAAAGACCTTCGCCCAGCTCAGCCCCGAGGAGAAAAACGCCATCTCCCACCGGGGGAACGCCTTAAAACTCTTTCAGCGGAAGCTGGCCGACTACCTGGCCGGCCAGGGCAAATAAAACGATATTAAGGAGATAGTATGGATCTGACAAGCAAGCAGCGGGCCCAGCTTCGGGGCCTGGCCAACGGAATCGACACCATCCTCCACGTGGGCAAGGACGGCCTGGGGGACAACCTCATCAAGCAGGCCGACGACGCCCTGGAGGCCCGGGAGCTCATCAAGGGCAGGGTGCTGGAGAACTCCATGCTCACCGCCCGGGAGGCCGCCGAGGCCCTGGCCAAAGCCACCCGCAGCGAGGTGGTCCAGGTCATCGGAACAAAATTCGTGCTCTATCGTCAAAGTCACAATAAGGACAAGAAGGACCGGATCGTGCTGGTGAAGGACAAGCGCGGCTGACGAATTTTGTTCCCCGCCGCGACTGCGGCGTGCAAGCAGTCCTGCGGACTGCTTGGCGCAAGGCGGGATTTACTCCCGCCGCGCAGGTGAAGTGACAAAGGGGGTCCCCACAGGGCTTCGCCCTGTGGGGGAGACAAAATTCGTGTTATATCGTCAAAGTCACAATAAGGACAAAAAGGACAGGATCGTGCTGGTGAAGGACAAGCGCGGCTGACGAATTTTGTTCCCCGCCGCGACTGCGGCGTGCAAGCAGTCCTGCGGACTGCTTGGCGCAAGGCGGGATTTACTCCCGCCGCGCAGGTGAAGTGACAAAGGGGGTCCCCACAGGGCTTCGCCCTGTGGGGGAGACAAAATTCGTGTTATATCGTCAAAGTCACAATAAGGACAAGAAGGACCGGATCGTGCTGGTGAAGGACAAGCGGCAGGGCTGATTTGTTCCAAACGGGGAAAACGATTTCCCGGTCCGGAGCGTCTATAGAAGGATCGGAGCAGACCGGGCGCAGAAAAGACCACGCAGCGGCATCTTGAAGAACAGTCGAGGAAAGAGGAGTGTTCGCATGAAGATCGGCGTGTATGGCGGAACCTTTGACCCGCCCCACCTGGGGCACATGGAGGCGGCCCGGGCGGCGGCGGCCCTGCTGGAGCTGGACAGGATCCTGTTCGTGCCGGCGGCCCTCCCGCCCCACAAGGACCTGCCGCCGGAGCCCGTGCCGGCGGAGGACCGGCTGGCCATGACGGCCCTGATGGCGGACGGCGTCTGCCTGGAGACGGGCCGGCCCGGTCTGGCCAAGGCCGACGGTCTGGAGCTCTCCCGGCAGGGCAAGAGCTACACCGTGGACACCCTGGAGGAGCTGCGGCGGCGCTATCCCGACGACGAGCTGTGGCTCCTCATGGGGACGGACATGTTCCTCACCCTGCAGAACTGGCGTGACCCGGAGCGGATCACCGCTCTGGCCGGCATCGCCGCCTTTGCCCGGCGGGAGACCGACGCCGGGGAGCTGCTGAAGATCCAGGGTCAATACCTTCAGGAGCGCTTCGGCGCCCGGGTGGCGGTGGTGGAGCTGCCCCACATCATCGACCTCTCCTCCACCCAGGTCCGGGCCCTGCTGGACACCGACCGGGCCCAGGTCCGGGACGCCCTCTGGTGCCAGGTCTACGGCTACATCCTGCGAAACGGCCTCTACGGCGTGGAGGCCGACCTGAAGCACCTGGACGACGACGATCTCCGCTGTGCCTCCCTCTCCATGGTGAAGGCCAAGCGCATCCCCCACATCAAGGGCTGCGAGGAGGAGGCGGTGCGCCTGGCGGAGCACTGGGGGGCCGACCCCCGCCTGGCCCGCCGGGCGGGCATCCTCCACGACTGCACCAAGTACCTGGACCTGGACGAGCAGCTGGCCCTGTGCGAGCAGTACCACGTCCCCCTGGACGACCTGGAGCGGGTGGCGGTGAAGCTCCTCCACTCCAAGACCGGCGCTGCCATCGCCCGGCATGTGTTCGGGGAGCCGGAGGAGGTGTGCAACGCCATCTACTGGCACACCACCGGCAAGGCGGACATGGACCTCCTCTCCAAGATCCTCTACCTGGCCGACTATATCGAGCCCTCCCGGGCGCCCTTCGAGGGCCTGGAGGAGCTGCGGCGGCTGGCCTACACGGATATGGACGCCGCCCTGCTCCTGGGCTGTGAGATGACCATCGAGGACATGGAGGAGCGGGGGGTGCCGGTGCACACCAACACCCTCCAGGCGCGAGATTTCCTGAAAGGACGGACCTGATGGACCAGGAGAGAGAACACAAAAAGGGCGGCAAGCACCTGCTCCCCAAGGGGGAGAAGGCGCCCAAGCCCCCCAAAAAGCCCCTGACGCCCCGACAGAAGCTCCTGCGTGGACTGTATCTGGCCGTCACCATCCTGGCCGCCCTGGTGGTGGTGGTCTTCGCCGTGTCCCGGTTCCTCTTCGTGAAGCCGGAGATCCCCACCCCTGCCCGGCAGGAACCAAAGCCGGCGGCGAGCGGGGAGGTGGTCCAGACCACCGAGCCCCCGGAGATCACCGGGGATGAGGCGCCCGACCTGACGGCGGCGGGCCGGAAGGAGGACTACTACACCTTCCTGCTGGTGGGCCGGGACACCGGCGGCGGCGGCAACACCGACACCATCATGGTGGTCTCCTATGACGTGAAGAACCAGGAGCTCAACGCCATGAGCATCCCCCGGGACACCATCGTCAACAAGTCCTGGGACATCAAGAAGATCAACTCGGTCTACAACTACGCCGGCGGCGGGGACAAGGGCATGGACGCCCTCCTGTCCACCGTGGCGGACACCATCGGCTTCGCCCCCGACTTCCACATCGTGGTGGAGTGGGAGGCGGTGGGCCGGCTGGCCACCGCCATCAACGGGGTGGACTTCGAGGTCCCCGTGGACATGAACTACGACGACCCCACCCAGGACCTGCACATCCACATCAGCAAGGGCTTCCAGCACCTGGACGGGGAGCAGGTCATGCAGGTCCTCCGGTTCCGGAAGAACAACAACGGCGCACCGGGCATCTACGCCCAGGGGGACATCGGCCGCATCCAGGTCCAGCAGGACCTGCTCATGGCCATCGCCGACAAGCTGCTCCAGCCCTCGGTGGTGGCCCACATCCCGGAGCTGGTGGACATCTTCATGGAGAACGTGGAGACCGACCTCACCATCCCCAATCTGCTGTGGCTGGCCAAGTCGGCCATCCAGGGGGGACTGCGGACCGACAGCGTCAACTTCGTCACCCTGCCCGCCAACTACAACGGCTACTTCTGGAGCTACTCCATGGACCGCAACGAGTCCTACGTCTTCCCCAAGGCCGGCGAGATCGTGGAGCTGGTCAACGAGGACTTCAACCCCTACCTCACCGACGTGACCCGGGCCAACCTGGACATCGTCTACAAAAATTCCGACGGCTCCATCGCCGCCACCCGCAGCGCCATCAAGGACAGCAAGGCCAACCCGGCCTACTACGAGTCCCTGCTCCCCGAGGAGACCGAGCCGCCGGAGGAGACGGAGGCTCCTGAAGAGACCGGGACGCCGGGAGAGACGGAGCCCCCCGGAGAGACTGAGACACCAGGCGGGACGGAGATGCCCGGCGGGACCGAAACGCCGGAGACGCCCCAGACGCCCGGAGAGACGGGGACGCCGGAGGAGACGGAGCCCCCTGCTGAGAGCCAGGCTCCGGCAGAGACCGAAACGGGGACGCCCTCCGAGTCCCCGGCGGAGACGGAGGACGGCGGGGAGACCTCGCCGGGGGACATCGGCATCCCCATCTTCACGCCGCCGGAGGTCCCCGCCCAGACCACCCCCTGAGGCGTTGCATTTTTCCGTGATTTGTGATAAGGTACAGGACGAATCCCCAGGGGATCGCCTGTTTTGATCCCGCGGAGACCAGCGCTATTCTGAAAGGACGAAGCACATGACCCCAGAGAAAGAACAGAA
>CALWYC010000133.1 GCA_944385655.1 uncultured Intestinimonas sp.
TCCTTGTCGGCGGTGCCGCAGCAGACGCCGAAGGCCTCGGCCTCAAAGGCGGAGCCGGTGGCGATGTCGGTCTGCATGCCCATGCGGATGCAGCGCTTGGACTCCTGCACAGCGATCTGGGCGTTGGCGCAGATGGCGTTGGCCAGCTCCAGAGCCTTGGGCATCAGCTCCTCGGGGGGATAGACCTCGCTCACCAGGCCGATGGCCTTGGCCTCGGCGGCGCCGATGACCTTGGCGGTGAGGATCAGCTCCATGGCCTTGGAGATGCCCACGATGCGGGGCAGACGCTGGGTGCCGGCGAAGCCGGGGGTGATGCCCAGGCCCACCTCGGGCTGGCCGAACTTGGCCTTCTCAGAGGCCAGACGGATGTCGCAGGCCATGCTCAGCTCGCAGCCGCCGCCCAGAGCGAAGCCGTTGATGGCGGCGATGACGGGCTTGGCCATGTTCTCCAGCTTCAGGAACACGCCGCCGCCGTGGACGCCGAACTTCTTGCCGTCGATGGAGGAGAAGCCCTTCATCTCGCCGATATCAGCGCCCGCCACAAAGGAACGGCCGGCGCCGGTGAGGATCACAACATAGATATCATCGTTGGCAGCCACCTCGTCGATGGCCGCGTCCAGATCGCTGAGGACCTGGCTGTTGAGGGCGTTCAGGGCTTCCTGGCGGTCAATGGTCAAGATACCAACATGACCCTGCTGCTCAATTTTGACAAATCCCATACTTTGCTACCTCCTTTATACTGCGATGCAGCCCTTCCCACTAGGCTTTTCGCAAGTATCAGTATAGACTGTTTCTCCCCGGTGCGCAAGAGGGCAAAAGGGAAAATTTTTGTTTCAAAAGCACAATGATTTTCAAAATATGCGGCTATTTTTCGCATCATTTTCATATGGTAGCACCAATTTTCCCGTTTTTTGGGAACATCTTGGACGACAAACTCAAGGCGGAAAAAAAGCTCAGCCCAGCAATCCGGCCAGCCACTGGGCCGCCGGCAGGTAGGCAAGGGGCAGGAAGATGGCCGGCAGCATGTTGCCCACCCGGATCTTGGCCCTGCCCAGGCCCAGCATGTTGACGGCGATGCCCATGATGATGGTGCCGCCCACGGCGCTCATCTCGGTGATGGCGGCAGCGTCCAGGAAGGGGCCCACCCGGGCAAAGAGGAGGGTGAGGCCGCCCTGGTAGAGGGTCAGGGGCAGGACGGAGAAGGCCACCCCGATGCCCATGGCGGAGGCAAAGGTGATGGCGGTCACCCCGTCGATGACCCCCTTGGAGATGAGGATATCGTACTTCCCCTGGATGCCCGCCTCCATGGAGCCCATGATGGCCATGGAGCCCACGCAGAAGAGGACGGAGGCGGTGACGAAGCCCTCGGTGAACCGGCTGCCGTCGCCGCCGGCCAGCCGCTTCCGCAGCAGCTCCCCCGCCCCGTCCAGCCGGTCCTCGATGCGGAGGGCCTCCCCCAGGATGGTGCCCAGGACCATGCACACGATGACGCACAGGGTGTTCTCCGTGCCGATGGCGGAGACGATGCCGATGCCCAGCACGCACAGGCCCAGGGCGTGGGTCAGGATGGCGTTGAAGCGGGCAGGGATGCGGTTCTTGAACAGCACCCCCAGGGCGCTGCCGATGAGGATCAGCACGGCGTTGATGACGGTGGCCAGCATGGATGGGACCTTCTTTCTCTGTGAACAGGGATCTGGGATATCATACCACAGTCACAGCGCTTCTGTAAAGCGTTAAAGTTACGGGAGAAAAAGCATCCCGGCAGCCCTGCGTCTGCCGGGATGCTCCGCTTGTCACTTGGGCTGTCCCATGGGCCGGATGACGGTCCGGAACAGGTAGGCCATGAAGGCCATGCTCAGGAGGAAGGAGAAGATCTCCGCGAAGGGGAAGGCCAGCCACACGGCGCTCAGGCCGAACATGTGGCCCAGGACCCAGGCGGCGGGCAGGATGAGCACCAGCTGCCGGAGCACGGAGACCATCAGGCTCAGGAGGCCTCTGCCCAGGGCCTGGCACACCGAGGAGGTGACGATGCCGAAGGCGGCGAAGAGGAAGCTCAGGCTGATGACCCGCAAGGCGGGGACGCCGATCTCCAGCATCTGCGCGGAGGCGTTGAAGATGCCCAGCAGCTGCCGGGGGACGATCCAGAAGAGGGCCACGCCCACCGCCATGATAATGAGGGCGTAGAGCACCCCCAGCTTGACGGTGCGGCTGATGCGCTCCGGCTTCCGGGCGCCGTAGTTGTAGGCGATGATGGGAACGATGCCGTTGTTGAGGCCGAAGACGGGCATGAAGATGAAGGACTCCAGCTTGAAGTAGGCGGAGAAGACCGCCACGGAGGTGGAGTTGAAGGCGCCCAGGATCTTGTTCATGCCGAAGGTCATCACCGAGCCGATGGAGGACATGATGATGGAGGGGACGCCCACGGCGTAGATCTTGCGGATGATGGCGCCGCTGGGCCGGAAGCCGCGGAAGGAGATGGAGATCTCCGGGTTGCGGCGCAGATTGCAGTAGAGGCCCAGCAGGGCGCCCACGATCTGGCCCAGCACGGTGGCCCAGGCGGCGCCGGCGATGCCCATCTGGGGGAAGGGGCCGATGCCGAAGATCAGCAGGGGGTCCATGATGATGTTGATGATGGCGCCCACGGCCTGGGAGATCATGGTGTAGATGGTCTTGCCCGTGGATTGGAGAAGCCGCTCGAAGCAGATCTGGAACATCATGCCCACCGACACCACCGACACGATGGCTAGATACGTGGTGCCGTAGTCGGCGATGCTCTCCACCGGGGTCTGGAGCTCCATGAAGGTCCGGGAGAAGAGGCCGCCCAGCACGGCGAAGACCACCCAGGAGCAGAAGGCCAGGAAGATGCCGTTGACCGCCGTGCGGTTGGCGGTGTCGTAGTTCTTCTCCCCCAGGCTCTTGGAGAGGAGGGCGTTGATGCCCACGCCGGTGCCCACGGCCACCGAAATCATCAGGTTCTGGGCCGGGAAGGCCAGGCCCACGGCGGCCAGGGCGTCCTCACTGATGTAGGAGACGAAGACGCTGTCCACCACGTTGTAGAGTGCCTGCACCAGCATGGAGATCATCATGGGCAGGGACATGGTGATGAGGAGACGGTTGACGGGCATGACGCCCATCTTGTTCTCCTGGGGCTGCTGATTCACGGGTTGAGCCCCCGTTCCCTGGCCAGTGCCAGAATGAGATCCACCGTGGTGTCCAGGCCGATGGTGCTGTTGATGGAGAGGTGGAAGTTCTCCGCCTTGCCCCACACCCGGTCGGAGAAGTGCTCATAGAAGGCGGCCCGGTTCTTGTCCTGCTTGAGCACGTAGGCCCGGATGTCGGGGGCCTCCACCTTGTACTCCTCCTTGGCCCGGAAGATCCGCTCGTCCAGGGGGGCGTGGATGAAGAGGTTGAGGACCCCCTCCTGGTTGCGCAGGACGTAGTCGGCGCAGCGGCCCACGATGACGCAGGGCCCCGCGGCGGCCACCTTCCGGATCACGTCGCTCTCGGCGATGAACACCTGGTCGCTGACGGGCAGGTTCTGGGTGCTCATGTAGAGGTTGTAGAGGAAGCTGCTGGTCTTTTTCTGCTCGGCCTGCCGGATGAACTCCTCGGAGAGGCCGGTCTCTTTGGCGGCCAGATCGATGACGGCCTTGTCATAGAAGGGGATGTGCAGGGTCTCCGCCACCCGCTGGGCGATGATGCGCCCGCCGGAGCCGAACTGACGGCCGATGGTGATCACAGTATGGGCCATGGTGATACCTCCTTTTACCCTTGTTCTCTGGTATCATTATACCATAACACAGGGCAAAAAACCACGGTCAGGTTTCACACCAGACCGTGGTTTTTCTTCCATTCTATTGTATATTGTAGCCCTCTGTCCCGTGCTCAGAGCACCCGGTTGACGGGAGCGCCCTCCATCCAGGCCTTCAGGTTGTCAAAGACGATGCGGCACCGCTCCTCCATGGACTCGGCGGTGGCGAAGGCCACATGGGGGGTGACGATGGTGTTCCTGGCGTGGAGCAGGGGGTGGTCCCGGGGGACCGGCGGCTCCATCTCAAAGACATCGATGCCGGCCCCGCCCAGACGGCCGCTGTTCAGGGCGTCAGCCAGGGCCCGGCTGTCCACCACGGGACCCCGGGCGGCGTTGATGAGGAGGGCCCCCTCCTTCATCTTGGCGATGGTCTCCCCGTTGATCATGCCCCGGGACTCGTCGTTGAGGGGGCAGTGGAGGGAGACGATGTCGGACCGGGAGAGCAGCTCGTCCAGGGAGACGAAGGTCATGAAGCCGGGCTCGTCCCCCTTCACGTGGCGCTTGTAGGCCAGCACCTCGCAGCCGAAGGCGGCGCACAGCTGTGCGGTACGGGTGCCGATGGCGCCGGCACCCACGATGCCCACGGTCTTGCCCCGGAGCTCGGAGCCCACCAGGCCGTCCTTGGTGCCGCCGGTCCGGCAGCGCTCCCCCACCTGGGGCACGTTCCGCAGCAGGGAGAGCATCATGCACAGGCTCAGCTCGGCCACCGCCTGGGTGGAGTAGCCCGCCGCGTTGGACACCACCACGTCCTTGGCCTTGGCGGCGGCCAGGTCCACATGGTCCACCCCGGTGAAGGCCACGTCGATGAACTTCAGATTTTTGCAGCCCGAGATCACCTCGCCGGTGAGGGGCATGTTGGCCAGCATAATGACGTCTGCGTCAGCCGCCCGCCGGAGCTGGACCTGGGGGTCGGTATCCCTGGGGTAGGCTTCAAAGGCGTGTCCGGCCTCCACAAAGGGCCGGGCGCACTCGCTCAGCAGGGCCTCCGGCACGCCCAGGGACTCCAAAAGCACGATCTTCATGGCGATCCTCCTCGATCTCCGCGGCGCCGGCCCTCCGGCCGTGCCGCAGCCTGTTTTTCTGGACCCATTATAGCACCGGAGGCACAAAATGCAAGGGTACTGCCAGCCTGAGAATCGTCCGACGGCCCTCTTCCCCCTTCCCGCTTTTTCGCCCCCCTTCCCCCGCTCTCCCCCGGTCTCCGGGACGGTTCCCGGCGGTTCCTGTCGGGACAGGGGGAGCATTTTCCCTTGTAATTGGAATAAACTTACATATAATGGTAGATACTACAACAGAGGAGGACTGGCCATGCGCGAGCTGTTCGTGGGCACCCGCACCGTCCCCGGCGAGGACGGACAGACCCACCGCTTTGAATACTATGTGCTGATCGGGCAGATGGAGGTGGCCCACCGCTTTGCCTGTGAGAGCTACGGGGTGAAGGTCCGGGAGACGGGCGGCGAGACGGCGGCCATCCCCGACCTCACCGTGGACACCCGGCGGATCGACGCCCTGCTGGAGCTGCTCACCCGGAACACCGTTGGCCCCGCCGGGCTCCGGGACGTGGTGGACGACTGGCTGTGACCCGCCGGCAGAAATCTTCCCCGGCGCGGGAAAAAAGCTGTTGACAAATCCAGCCACAGCAGATATAATAACCCTTGCGATTCAAACCTGGGTCGCATTTTGCGGCTGTGCTGGAACTGGTAGACTGGCAAGCTTGAGGTGCTTGTGTCCGTATGGGCGTGCGGGTTCGACTCCCGCCAGCCGCACCATAAAAGCAAAACAGTATAGATGCCGTAGGCCAGAAGCCTACGGCATCAACTGTTCCCGGGCTTTTTCCCCTCGAAAATTCACCGATGATTCCATAGATGCCAACCACTGTTTCCCCCTAACTGGTGGGACTC
>CALWYC010000134.1 GCA_944385655.1 uncultured Intestinimonas sp.
GCCGGTGAACATCGTCCACCTCTCCACCCGCCGGGGCCTGGAGGCCGTCCGGGCGGCCCGGGCCCGGGGCCAGAAGCTCTATGTGGAGACCTGCCCCCAGTACCTCCTCCTGGACGACAGCCTCTACAGCCTCCCCGACTTTGAGGGGGCCAAGTACGTCTTTTCGCCTCCCGCCCGGAGCGGGGACGATCAGGCGGCCCTGTGGGAGGGCATCGCCGCCGGGGACATCGACACCATGGGCACCGACCACTGCTCCTTTGACTTTCACGGCGTGAAGGAGCTGGGCCGGGAGGACTTCTCCAAGATCCCCAACGGCCTGCCCGGGGTGGAGCACCGCCCCGCCCTCATGTACCACTTCGGGGTGGGCCAGGGCCGGATGACGGTGAACGACCTGGCGCGGCTCCTGGCGGAGCAGCCCGCCAAGCTCTTCGGCATGTGGCCCCAAAAGGGCTGCCTGGCCGTGGGCAGCGACGCCGACGTGGTCATCTTTGACCCCGCCCGCACCTGGACCATCACCGCCAGGGACCAGGTCCAGGCGGTGGACTACACCCCCTACGAGGGCATGACCCTCACCGGCAAGCCCGAGGCCGTCTTCCTCAGCGGCACCCTGGCCGCCCGGGACGGCAAGGTGGTCCTGGAGGGGAAGGGTCAGTTCGTCCGCCGGGGAAAGAGCCAGTTCTGGCGGTAAGGGGGCAACTCCGGGCGGATGCTATCCGCCCCTACCCCATGACCACAGCGTTTTTCGTAGGGGCGGCTACCAGCCGCCCGCCCTGACAGCACGGTATTCCCTGTGCGCGGGGCGCGACGGCACCACTTTCCAACTTCGTCATTCTGAGGCGAAGCCGAAGAATCCGTACTCCCGTCCCCGGACGTTCCCAAAAAGGACGGGAGAAACGGATCCTTCGCTATCGCTCAGGATGACGCGGGGGTAGGCGCGCAGGGCACGGCTTCCCAGACGCGCCCACGGAACTACGCTGTTTGTGGGGCGCGACGACCCGGCGCGCCAAACTACGTCCCGACACCTACCCATGCCAGGCGGCGGAGAGAAAGGCAAAGAAACAGGACGGAATACCACGCCGCAAGGCTTCCCCTCATCCGTCATGGCCTGCGGCCATGCCACCTTCCCCCCAGGGGAAGGCTCT
The DNA here is from genome assembly GCA_944385655.1 of uncultured Intestinimonas sp. Lineage (GTDB taxonomy): Bacteria > Bacillota > Clostridia > Oscillospirales > Oscillospiraceae > Intestinimonas. Next base: position 1,143 of record CALWYC010000134.1, read on the forward strand.
TTTCAGCGCAGTACGTTTCCCTTCCCCGAAAGGAGGTTCCCATGAAGATCGCCTGCATCCTGCTGGCCTCCGGCTTTGGCCGGCGGTACGGCGGCAACAAGCTCCTCGCCCTGTGGGAGGGGGTCCCCCTCTACCGCCGGGCCTTCGCCGCCCTGCCCCCCGCCCTCTTCTCCCCGGCGGTGATCACCAGCCAGTACGGCCAGATCCTCTCCGACGCCGGCAAGGCGGGCTATCTGCCCATACAAAACTGCCACCCCTGGGAAGGGGTGGCAGCGGGCATCCGTCTGGGGCTTCAGGCGGCGTGGCACAGCGACGGCGCCCTGTTTGCCGTCTGCGACCAGCCAAATCTGACTACGAGCAGTATTATCAAGCTGTTAAATGCCTTTGAGGAGTCGCCGGACCGCATCCACGCCCTGGCCTTCCAGGGGAAAAAGGGCAACCCGGTGATCTTTCCGAAAGCCCTCTACCCCGAGCTCATGGCCCTCAGCGGGGACACCGGCGGCAGCGCCGTCATCCGCTCCCACCCCGACCTCCTCGCCCTCACCGAGGTATCCGACCCCGCCGAGCTGGTGGATGTGGATGTCCCCGGTTAGCCCTCCGCCGCCAGACGGAAGACCTGCTCCACGTCGGGCTTCTCGGCGTGGCCCTCGTGGACCTTTTTGCCGCCTACATAGTAGGTGGGCACATAATAGTAGTCGTAGGTGTCGGCCAGGGCGGCCTCCCTGGACTCGTCCACCAGCTTGACGGGGATGTCCCGCCATTCCGGGTGCTCCGCCAGCAGCTCCTCCTGGAACCGGAGGGCCAGCTTGCAGTGGGGGCAGCCAGGCAGATAAAAGAGCAGGATGTCCTTCATATTTTTTCTCCTTTGTGCGGGGGCTTTCCGCCCCTCTCCTCTCATCATACCCGGTCCCGGCCAGAAATACAAGCCCGGGCCCAGAAAGGGGGCGTCCCATGACGCCGGAACAGTATATGACCCGGGCCCTGGAGCTGGCCCAGCGTGCCCTGGAGACCGGGGACGTGCCGGTGGGCTGTGTGGTGGCCGACCGGGACGGGACCATCATCGGGGAGGGCTGGAACCGCCGGGAGGCCAACGGCGACGCCCTGGCCCACGCCGAGGTGGAGGCCATCCGGGCGGCCTGCGCCCACCGGGGCGGCTGGAACCTCCACGGCTGCTCCCTCTACGTCACCCTGGAGCCCTGCCCCATGTGCGCCGGGGCCATCGTCAACGCCCGCATCGACCGGGTGTACTACGGCGCCAGGGACGACAAGGCGGGCTGCTGCGGCTCCGTGCTCAACCTCTTCATGGAGGGCTTCAACCACCACCCCAGGGTCTACGGCGGCATCCTGAAGGAGCCCTGCGCCGCCCTCCTGCGGCGGTTCTTTGAGGGCCTTCGGTAGGTTTCACAAATTTGTAACATCTGCGGCCTTCTTTTGTAACAATGTCCTGGTAATATCATGATCAGCAAGAGACGATTCTTCTTTTCATTCTATCCTCCGATCCGGAAAAAGAGCGACGGGCACCCCGCCGCTCTTTTTCTATGCTCCGGCGGGCCAGACCGCCTACGAAGCCCACCCTCATCCGTCTGGCCGTTGGCCAGCCACCTTCCCCCTTCCAGGGGGAAGGTTTTGCGGGCGGATGCGATCCGCCCCTACCCCAGCTCTGCGCCGTTTTTGTAGGGGCGGCTATCAGCCGCCCGCCACACCGGTGCGGGACCACTTCATTCGTGGGGCGCGACGACCCCGGCGCGCCCAGGACCACGTTGCTCTTTTCCGTCATTCTGAGGCCGCAGGCCGAAGAATCCGCGTCTCCCGTCCCTGGACGTCACAAAATAGGACGGGGGAAACGGATCCTTCGATTCGCTCAGGATGACGGGGGTTGGAGTGCGACGACCCCGGCGCGCCAGACCGCCCATCAAGCCCACCCTCATCCGTCTGGCCGATGGCCAGCCACCTTCCCCCTGGGAGGGGGAAGGTCTGAGAAAACGCCGTCCGCAAAACCTTCTCCCCACAGGGGAGAAGGTGCCCCGCAGGGGCGGATGAGGGGGCGTTGGACCGGCGCATCTCCCCAGATTACACGAACTTTACAGCGATCTGGAAAGATTTAATCTTCTTGTAACAATTGAGGATTTGATTGTTAACAACTCTGCGGTACTATAATACTCGCAAGAGACAGTTTCTTTTCATTTCATTGTATCCTCTTTCCTTTTGGCAGGGGCCGGACGTCAGGAGCAGGCGTCCGGTTTTTGCTGTCTATGGGCAAAACGAAGGCGGCCTCCGGAGCGTCTGCTCCGGAGGCCGCCTTTTGTTCAGTCAGGCCGGACCCCCGTCCACCAGATCCAGGGGGTGATCTGGGTGGTGTCCCGCTCCATGGTCAGGGGGAGGGTGAGGGTGACATACTCATCCAGCTCTCCCGTGCCCAGGGCGCAGGCGTCGGCGCCGTACTGGAGCGTACAGAAGGCCATGGCCCCCTCCGTCCCCCAGATGGGCCGGAAGGCCAGCTCCACCCGGAAGGAGAGGGTATCCGCCGTCTGGCTGAGGAGGGTGACGCTCCCCACCCGGAAGTCGTCGGCCTTGAGGGGGTTGCCGTTGTTGGGAGCGGTGAGGAGAGCTCCGGCATAATAGTCGGCCCACTGCTCTCCCGCCTCCTGGCGGGAGGCCGCCGTGTCCGTCTCGCCCACATTCATGCTCCGCTCCCAGATCAGGTTGCTTTCCCACATGGCCAGCTGTTCCGCCGTCCAGGTCTCCGGGTCTCCCGGCGGCAGGGTGTTCCAGCTGGGGCTGCTGAACCGGTGGCGCCACTGGCCATCACCGGCCTCGCAGATGAGCTGCACATGGTACTGGAGGAGCACATAGTCGGCGAAGGCCCCGGTGCCCCGTGGAACGCCGCCCCGAAAGAGGGGCTCCACCGCCTGGATGCCCCCGGCGGGCTTGATGGCCAGGGTCACCCAGGTGCCGGCGTGGCGTTCTCTCCCGGTGCGGTCCACCACGTTGGTATAGGTCCCGTCCTTCTCCCCGGCGCCCCCCAGGATGCCGTTGCCCCTGCCGTAAAAGACGTTGGGCACCACCCACACGTCGCCGGCCTTCCAGGGGTGCCCCTCCGGCAGGGCGTAGAACTGCTGGCCGTAGGCAGACATCCAGCGGATGAGGACCTCGGCCTCATAGGAGCGCCGGCCGCCGGTCCAGTCGAAGTCGGGGATGGTGACGGCGGTGGGGTCCAGGGCGGCCACGGTGAGGCCGGGGTCGGGCTGGACCTGCCGGGGCAGGTAGCCGTTGCCGCTCTGGGCGGCGGTGGTGAAGGCCGCCGTCCCCACCAGCAGGGACAGGGCCAGGGTCAGGGACACGGCCAGCTTTGAAATCTGTTTGGGTCTTGTCATGGAGGTCACCCTTTCCATCAGTTCTTGTCTGCCCGCCCCCATGGAGGTGGCGGAGAGGAGGAGCCCGCCGGGGCGGGCGGCCTGGGCGGCCAGGGCCACCAGGGTGCGGCCGTAGGGGATGCGCTCCCCCTCCCCCAGGCGTTTGACTGCCCCCGCATCACAGGCCAGCTCGCCGTCCCGGCGGGAGAGGACGGCGGATACCCACACCAGGGGGTGGAACCACCACAGGGTAAGGCAGATGCCCCGGAGGAGGGCCCAGAAATGGTCCCCGTGGGCGCGGTGGCACAGCTCGTGGGTGAGGGCGTGGCGGCAGGCGGCGGGGTCGTCGGCCACGGCGGGGGGTAAATAGATGGCGGGGCGGAAGAGCCCCGCCAGGCAGGGTCCCGGCAGGTCCGCCACCACATACACCGGCACGGGACAGTCGGCCTTGGCACAGGGGACCCGGTCCCGGCGCAGGCGGCGGTAGAGCCGCACGTTCCCCGCCAGGAACCAGCCTCCCACGGCGGCGGCGCCGGTGAGCCACAGGGCAAGGCACACCTGACCCGCAGTGAGGGCGGGGGCGGTCTCCCCCGTCTCCGGCGGCGCGGTGGTCTGGGCCGGGGCGCGCTCCCCCTCCGACCCCTCCGCCGGCAGGGTCTGAACGGCCTGGGTCACCGGCGTGGGGACTGCCTCCTCCGCTGCCGGGGCGGGCCACACCGCCAGCCGCCCCGGCACCAGCAGGCGCAGGGCAACCAGCAGCCACAGGGCATACCGGCCCAGGGCGGGGATGCGCCGCCCCAGGGTTTGGCGCAGGAGGAGGACCGCCAGGATCACCGCCGTGGCCCACAGGAGGTGCTCAGGGACGGTCACGGCCGCTCCCCCCTTCCGCCCGGTCCAGGATGTCCATAAGGGTGCGGACGTCCTCCTCGGAGAGGCCCTTGGCGTCCACCATGGTGCTCACCAGGCCGCCCAGGCTCCCGGCGAAGACCCGGTCCAGAAACCGCTGGGCCTCCTGCCGCCGGGCCTCCTGCCGGGGACAGGCGGGCTCGTACACCCTGGCCCGGCCGGCCTCGTGGTAGGTCACAGCCCCCTTCTTCTCCATGCGGTTGAGAAAGGAGATCACCGTGTGCTTGCCCCACCCGGTCTCCCCCTCCAGCGCCGCCGTCAGCTGGGCGATGGTCTGGCCGCCGTGGTCCCACAGGGC
>CALWYC010000135.1 GCA_944385655.1 uncultured Intestinimonas sp.
AGGTCCAGGTGCTTGGGGCCGGTGGCGTCGGCGGTGATATAGGGCAGGTTGATGGCGGTGGAGGTGACGCCGGAGAGCTCGATCTTGGCCTTCTCGGCGGCCTCCTTCAGGCGCTGCATGGCCACCTTGTCGCCGGAGAGGTCGATGCCGCTCTGGCTCTTGAACTCGGCCACCATCCAGTTCATGATGGCCTCGTCGAAGTCGTCGCCGCCCAGGTGGGTATCGCCGGAGGTGGAGAGGACCTCGATGACGCCGTCGCCGATGTCCAGGATGGACACGTCGAAGGTGCCGCCGCCCAGGTCGTAGACCATGACCTTCTGGGCGTTCTCCTTGTCCACACCGTAGGCCAGGGCGGCGGCGGTGGGCTCGTTGATGATACGCTTCACGTCCAGACCGGCGATCTTGCCGGCGTCCTTGGTGGCCTGGCGCTGGGCGTCGTTGAAGTAGGCGGGGACGGTGATGACGGCCTCGGTGACGGTCTGGCCCAGGTAGGCCTCGGCGTCGGCCTTCAGCTTCTGGAGGATCATGGCGCTGATCTCCTGGGGGGTGTAGGCCTTGCCGTCGATGTTCACCTTGTGGTCGGTGCCCATCTGGCGCTTGATGGACATGATGGTGCGGTCGGGGTTGGTGATGGCCTGGCGCTTGGCCACCTGGCCCACCATCCGCTCGCCGTCCTTGGAGAAGGCCACCACGGACGGGGTGGTGCGGTTGCCCTCGGCGTTGGCGATGACGACGGGCTCGCCGCCCTCCATCACAGCCACGCAGGAGTTGGTGGTACCCAGGTCGATACCGATGATCTTAGACATAAACGATTCCTCCAATATATCGAAACTTATTTTTAACGATGGTCGTGCGGGCGGCCAAAGGCCGCCCCTACGGGATAAAGTTAATTTGCTACCTTCACCATGGCGAACCGGATGACCTTGTCGCCCAGCTTGAAACCGGCCTGGAAGACGTCCACCACGGTGTTCTCCCCGGCGCTCTCGTCCTCCACGTGCATGACGGCGTTGTGGAGGGCGGGGTCGAAGGTCTCGCCCAGAGCGGGGATCTCCTCCACGCCCAGCTTGGAGAGGATGTCCTTCAGCCCGGCCATGGTCATCTCCACGCCCTTTTTATAGGCCTCGTCGGCGGTCTCCTGCTTCAGGGCCCGGTCCAGGTTGTCGTACACCGGCAGGAAGGCGGCCACGGCGTCGCTCTTGGCGCCCTGGTAAATGCCCTCCTTCTCCTTCTGGGAGCGCTTGCGGAAGTTGTCGTACTCGGCGGCCAGGCGGAGGTACTGGTCCTCCTTGTCCGCCAGGGCCTTCCGCAGGGCGTCCAGCTCCCCGGCGTCCGGTCCGGGCGTCTCGGGGGTCTCGGAGGTCTCGCCGGCGGGGGCCTCCTCCTGGGGGAGCTCCTCTGCGGGGCGCTCCTCCATCACCTGGTCCTGTTCCATGTTTTCCTGCTTGCTCAAGCGATTACCTCCTATGTGGGTCGTCCTACTTCTCCCGGTCGTCCCCCGGCGGCAGGCCGCCCTGCTCGAAGAGGCGGCTCAGTCCGGCGGCGAAATAGGAGAGACGGGCGGTGATCTTTGCATAATCCATCCGGGTGGGGCCCACCACACCGATGACGCCGCGCATGCCGTCTCCGATGTCGTAGCTGGCCACCACCACGCTGGTGTCCTTCAGGGCGTCGGCCACGTTCTCCGGGCCGATGAGGATCTCCATGGGGTCCCCCTGGGGCACCGGGAAGCGCCCGGCGTCCTCCTCCTCGCTGAGGTAGCTCATGAGGGGGGCGGCCCGGTCCAGGCTCCGGTACTCCGGGTGGGAGAGGAGGCTGGCGATGCCGGCGGTGTGGACGGTGCGCTGCTCCAGGCTCTCCAGCACGTCCATGGCGAAGGAGACCACCAAACTGATGAGGCCGTAGGCCTCGCCGGCTGCGTGGGAGGCCACCCGCATGAGCTCCGGGGTGATCTCGTCCAGGGTGAGGCCGGTAAAGGTGGTGTTCAGAAGGGTGTTCAAAAGCTGGAGCTGGGCCTCGCTCAGGTCGGAGGGCAGCCGTACCAGCCGGTTGCGGACCACATTGGTGTCGGTCATCACCACTATAATAAAGGAGTCGCTGGAGACCATCAGCAGGTCAAAGCGCTGGATGGTCACCCGACTGGTGCCGGCGGCCAGGGCGAAGGCGGGGTACTGGGTGAGCTGGGAGATCACCCGTCCGGCCTGGTCGATGACCTGGTCCAGCTCCCGCATCTTCAGGTGCAGGGCCTCGTTGAGCTTCCGGGTCTCCTGGACCGACAGGCGGTAGTCCTCCATCAGCTCGTTGACGTACACCCGGTAGCCCCCCGGCGACGGGATGCGTCCGGCGGAGGTGTGGGGCTGCTCCAGCAGGCCCAGGGCCTCCAGATCGGCCATCTCATTTCGGATGGTGGCCGAGGACACGTTGAGTCCCGGCGTGGCGGCGATGACCTTGGAGCCCACCGGCTCCGCCGTCTGGATATAGTTTTCGATGATGGCGCGGAGGATCTTTTTCTTCCGTTCCGTCAGATCCATCCCCGCTCACCTCTTGTTCATAGTTTTAGCACTCATTCTCCCTGAGTGCTAATGTAAATCTACCACCACCCCGTGGAAAAGTCAATAGGTCAGGATGTAAATTAAATGTGAACGGTCCCGGGGCGGTAATTTCTGCATTTTGCCCTCGCACACCCTCCCGCCGATTGCCAAAGCCTGTCTGGTGTGGTAGGATGAAGGAGAGAAAAAGGAGGGACCCACATGCAGACAGATTTCACCATCCGGGACTACCGGGAGGGGGACAAGGCCGCCCTCATGGAGATCTCCCTGCCCTGGCTGGAGGAAAACCACATCCTGGAGCCGGCGGACATCGATCAGCTCACCCACCCGGAGCGGGTGCTGGAGGCCGGCGGGCGCATCCTCCTGGCCGAGGCGGATGGCCGCCCGGTGGGCATGATGATGCTGGAGCCCTTCGGCAACGGGGTGGCCGAGCCCTTCAAGTTCGGGGTGCTGGAGGCCTACCGGAACCGGGGCATGGGCAGGGCCCTCATGGAGGCCACCATCGACGCCGCCCGGGCCATGGGGGTCCACACCCTGGTCCTCACCTCCCATCACAGCCTGAAGGCCGCCCTCCATATCTATGAGTCCTACGGCTTCCGCTATGAGGAACACGACCATGTGGCCTTCGAGCTCTCCGACATCGCCATGAAAAAGGAGCTCTGACCGCCGCCGGACCGGCCCGGAAGGGCCCTTTCGGCCGGAAATCCCCCTATTCCGATCGTCCTTTCTCCCTTTGCGGCGGCCGTCTCCCTTCCCATTCTTTCCAGTATAGAATCCGCCCCGCCTCCACATCCTCTTCCATACAGGAATCTTCGATGATGGAGGAGACGATCCATGATGAAACGAACCCTCGCCGCCCTGCTGTGCGTCAGCGCCCTCCTCTCTCCCGCCGCCCTGGCCGCCGACAGTCCCCAGGTGGAGGCGGCCGCCGCCGTCCTGATGGAGAAGGAGACGGGCACGGTGCTGTGCGAGCAGAGCGCCCACAACAAGCGGGAGCCGGCCAGCGTCACCAAGATCATGACCCTGCTGCTGGTGATGGAGGCCCTGGACGAGGGCCGCATCTCCCTTGCCGACCCGGTCACCGTCTCCGCCCGGGCCGCCTCCATGGGGGGCTCCCAGGTCTACCTGAAGGAGGGGGAGCAGATGAGCGTGGAGGAGCTCATCAAGGCGGTGGCGGTGGTGTCGGGCAACGACGCCGCCGTGGCTCTGGCCGAGCACATCGCCGGCAGCGAGGAGGCCTTCGTGGCCCGGATGAACGAGCGGGCCGCCCAGCTGGGCATGGCCGACACCACCTTCGTCAACTGCACCGGCCTGCCCGCGGCGGGCCACCTGACCTCCGCCTACGACATCGCCCTCATGTCCCGGGCCCTCATCCTGGACCACCCAGACATCCGGCAGTACAGCACCATCTGGATGGACACCATCCGGGGCGGGCAGTTCCAGCTGGCCAACACCAATAAGCTGGTCCGCTACTTTGAGGGCTGCACCGGCCTGAAGACCGGCTCCACCGACTCCGCCCTCTACTGCCTCTCCGCCACCGCCGAGCGGGAGGGCATGGAGCTCATCGCCGTGGTGCTGGGCTCCCCCACCTCCGCCCAGCGCTTCAGCGCCGCCCAGGCCCTGCTCACCTACGGCTTCGCCAACTACACCCTGGTGGACGTCCGCCCCGACCAGGCCATCCCCCCGGTGGCCGTCTCCCTGGGCGTGGCCGACACCGTCCAGCCCGTGCTGGAAACCGGCAGCCGCATCCTGGTGGAAAAGCGCGTGCTCAACCAGATCACCACCTCCCTCCGGCTCACCGATGGGGTGGAGGCCCCCGTGGAGGAGGGCCAGAAGCTGGGAGAGCTGGTGGTCTCTGCCGGAGACGTCCAGCTCCGGACCATCCCCCTGGTGGCCCACCAGGCGGTGGCGCGCATCACCGTCCCCGGCCTCTTCCTCCGGCTGGTCAGGAACCTCTTCCTGGCCGGCTGAGGTCCCCCCGCGTTTTTTGGGGAAAAAAACGGAAAAATATGCGTAAAATTTATAGACCACAGCCCCCCCGCACCTTGACGGGGTGCCATTTGTGTTGTATAATTCATACAAATAACCTAAAATAAGATTTGGGCCAATTAAGCGTTATTGACAACCTTCGACCAACTCCTCCAGGAATGTTTGGATAATATTACCAAAGAAATGAGGCGCAGACATGGATCGCAAAACTGAACCCACCGCCGGGGAGCGGATCGTCCAGGCCTACACCAACGGTGAGGCCATCCGTGCCTGGGAGTTTATGGGCGCTCACGCCCAGGAGCGGGACGGCCAGCAGGGCTATGTCTTCCGGGTCTGGGCGCCCCACGCCCAGGGGGTCTCCGTGGTGGGAGACTTCAACCGCTGGGACGAGGAGGCCAACCCCCTCGCCCCCATGGGCGGCGGACTGTGGGAGGGCTTCATCCCCGGTCTGGAGCGCTACGACATCTATAAATATGCCATCCGCTCCCGGGACGGCCGCACCCTCATGAAGGCCGACCCCTACGCCTTCCACGCCGAGACCCGGCCCAGGAACGCCTCCAAGCTCTACGAGCTGGGGAGCTTCCAGTGGAACGACCAGTCCTGGATGGACTACCGGAAGAAGAACCCGGTCTACCACCGGCCGCTGAATATCTATGAGGTCCACCTGGGCTCCTGGCGGCGGACGGGGGACGGGCAGTTCCTGTCCTACCGGGGCATCGCCGACTACCTGGTCCCCTACGTGAAGGAGATGGGCTTCACCCACGTGGAGTTCATGCCCCTCACCGAGCACCCCCTGGACGACTCCTGGGGCTACCAGTGTACCGGCTACTTTGCCGCCACCAGCCGCTTCGGCACCCCCGACGACCTCATGTACCTCATCGACCAGCTCCACCAGGCCGGGGTGGGCGTCATCCTGGACTGGGTGCCCGCCCACTTCCCCAAGGACGCCTTCGGCCTCTACGAGTTCGACGGGGAGCCCTGCTACGAGTACCAGGACATGCGCAAGGGCGAGCACGCCGACTGGGGCACCCGGGTCTTTGACTACGGCCGCAACGAGGTGCGCTCCTTCCTCTTCTCCTCCGCCCTCTTCTGGCTGGAGATGTTCCACATCGACGGCCTGCGGGTGGACGCGGTGGCCTCCATGCTCTACCT
>CALWYC010000136.1 GCA_944385655.1 uncultured Intestinimonas sp.
GCGCGTCTGGGAAGCCGCGCCCCACACACAGGGAATACCGTGCTGCCGGGCTTGGCGTGTGCCCCACAAAAAGGAATATGATCTCCGGACAGGAAAAGGCCGCGGACCTGGGTCCGCGGCCTTTTTGCGGCTTTTTACAGCTTGACCACCCAGCCGTAGGGGTCGGGCTGGGTCCCCCACTGGATGCCGGTGAGGGTGTCGTAGAGCTTCTGGGTGACGGGGCCGATCTCCCCGCCGTTGACCACCACGTGCTGATCCTCCCAGCCCATCTCGCCGATGGGGGAGACCACGGCGGCGGTGCCGGTGCCCCAGGCCTCGTCCAGCTTGCCGGCCTGGGCGGCCTCGAAGAGCTCCTGAGCGGTGATGAGCCGCTCCTCCACCTCATAGCCCCAGTCCTTCAGCAGCTGGATGCAGGAGCGGCGGGTGATGCCGGGCAGCACGGAGCCGGTGAGCATGGGGGTGACGATCTTGCCGCCCAGCTTGAACATGACGTTCATGGAGCCCACTTCCTCGATGTACTTGCGGTGGACGCCGTCCAGCCACAGCACCTGGGCATAGCCCTGGTCCTCGGCCCGCTCACCGGCCCGGATGGAGGCGGCGTAGTTGCCGCCGCACTTGGTGTAGCCGGTGCCGCCCTTGACGGCCCGGACGTCGTCGGACTCCACATAGATCTTCACCGGGTTGATGCCCTCGGCGTAGTAGGCGCCCACGGGGCCGGTGATGATGCAGAAGACGTAGCTGTGGGAGGCGTGGACCCCCAGGCTGGCGTCGGTGGCGATGATGAAAGGCCGGATGTAGAGGCTGGTGCCGGGGACGTCGGGCACCCAGTCGGCGTCCACGCTGACCAGGGTCTTGACGGCGTTCACGAAGTCCTCCTCAGGGATGGGGGGGATGCACAGGCGCTCGCAGGAGTCGTTGAGCCGGCGGGCGTTGTCGATGGGGCGGAAGAGCTGGACGGCGCCCTCGGCGGTGCGGTAGGCCTTCAGGCCCTCAAAGACCTCCTGGGCGTAGTGGAACACCATGGCGGAGGGGTCCAGCGTAAAGGGGGCGTAGGGTACGACCCGGGGGTCGTGCCAGCCCTGGCCCTTGTCATAGTTGAGCAGGAACATGTGGTCGGAAAAAACCTTGCCAAAGCCCAGGGTGTGGGGGTCGGACTTGGCCGCGGGATGCTCGGTGCGCTGGATCTTGATCTCCTCCATGGTGGATGCCTCCCTAAAATTGCAGTGGGTCTCGCTGGGAACGGGCGGAGTCCCGCCGGTCTCGCCGGGACCGATATTGGGATGATTATAGCAGTTTTACTGCTTTAACGCAATAGAGAAACTGACGGAAATCCCCGGTATTTTTCCCAGCTCTGCCGTCATCCTTCCACCGCAGGCGGAAAATCTCAGGGCAAGTGGGGCAAAGGCCGCACGGCTGTGCTTGTAATCCGGGGGCGCTTCTGCTATAATATTTGGCATGGAATGAAGCCGGACGCTTTGCAAGGAGAGGCTTTCAGGGCCTGCCGGCGCTGTGGGCGCAAGGCCTTTGGGCGGAAGGAGCCCAGGAGGTCTTGCGCCCGCTGTGCCTCTCCGCCGCGTCCGCCCATAAGGAGGTGTGCCCTTGAAGAACAACAAGCTCTCCCGGCTGCTGGAGCCCAGCCTGGGACTGTATCTGGCCTGCCTGGTCCTCTTTGCTCTGGCCTCCGCCCTGTTCTCCACACCTCTGGCGGTGATCGAAGGGGTGGTGGTGATCATCCTCTACCTCTACCTCCGCCGCAGCAACAGCATCCGCAAGCGGGAGATGCTCCGCTACATCGAGTCGGTCACCGCCAACATGGACGTGGCCACCCAGGACACCATGGTCAACTCCCCCCTGCCCATGGTCATCTTCCACCCGGACACCGAGGAGATCATCTGGTCCAACGAGCGCTTCCTCCAGCTCACCGACGAGCAGGAGCACCTCTTCGACACCACCCTCTCCGCCCTGGTGCCCGGCTTCGACACCCGGTGGCTCCTGGAGGGCAAGACGGTCTGCCCCGGCGAGGTGGTCCTGGACGACCGGCGGTTTTTGGTGTACGGCTCCCTGGTCCGCTCCGAGGAGAAGCGCAGCCGGTCCACCATGCTGGCCACCACCTACTGGGTGGAGATCACCGAGTACGCCCAGGTGAAGGAGGAGTTCTTCGCCTCCCAGCCCGTGGTGGCCATATTGCTGCTGGACAACTACGAGGACGCCATGAAGAACACCGACGAGGCCGCCCGGGCCGCCCTCCGCAGCGAGATCGACAAGCGGCTCTCGGCCTGGGTCCACCCCACCGGCGGCCTCTTCATCCGCTACGACCGGGACCGCTACCTCTTCCTCTTTGAGGAGCGGTACCTCAAGGGCTTCCAGGAGGCCAAGTTCGACATCCTGGACGCCATCCACGACATCCCCGCCGCCGGGGCGGTGCCCGCCACATTGTCCATCGGCGTGGGCAAGGACGCCCCCGGCTTCCAGGAGCTCTTTGAGTACGCCTCCCTCTCCATCGAGATGGCCCTCTCCCGGGGCGGCGACCAGGCCGTGGTGAAAAACAAGTTCAACTTCGAGTTCTACGGCGGCCGGAACAAGGAGATGGAAAAGCGCACCAAGGTCAAGAGCCGGGTCATGGCAAACGCCCTGGCCGAGCTCATCGCCGACTCCTCCTATGTCTTCGTCATGGGCCACAAGTTCCCCGACCTGGACTGCATCGGCGCCTGCGCCGGCGTGTGCGCCATCGCCCGGAAGAAGGGGGTCCCCGTCCGGATCATCAAGGAGGGGGGCAACAACCCCGCCGCCGACATGGCGGAGAAGCTCGCCCAGGTGCCCGAGTACAAGGAGGCCTTCCTCTCCCCCCAGGACGCCATGGTCCTGGCCGACCCCCGGACCCTGCTGGTGGTGGTGGACACCAACCGCCCCGAGCAGGTCCTCAGCCAGGACCTGCTGGAGTGCTGTACCCGGGTGGCCGTCATCGACCACCACCGCCGGGCGGCCTCCTATATCTCCAACGCCGCCCTCAACTTCCACGAGCCCTACGCCTCCTCCGCCAGCGAGCTGGTCACCGAGCTTTTGCAGTATATCCTGGAGCCCACCGACCTCCTCAAGATCGAGGCCGAGGCGGTGCTGGCCGGCATCGTGCTGGACACCAAGAACTTCACCATGCGCACCGGCACCCGGACCTTTGAGGCGGCGGCCTTCCTCCGCCGCTCCGGCGCCGACACCGGCGACGTGAAGAAGCTCTTCCAGAACGACCTGGCCGGGGTCATCTCCCGCTACGACATCATCCGCAACGCCCGGATGTACCACGGGGACATCGCCGTCACGGCGGTGGACCACGCGGTGGGCCGGGTGACGGCGGCCCAGGCCGCCGACGAGCTGCTGAACATCAGCGGCATCGACGCCTCCTTCGTCCTCTTCCCCGACGCCGACGGGGAGCGGACCATCATCTCCGCCCGCAGCATGGGCAACACCAACGTCCAGGTGGTGCTGGAAAAGCTGGGCGGCGGCGGCAACGCCGCCACCGCCGGCGCCCAGGTGCCCGACCCGGACGTGAACGCCGTGCTCCAGCGCCTCCTCCGGTCCATCGACCAGTACTTTGAGGAGGACTGACCGGCAATGTGGGGCGCGGTTTCCCGGACGCGCCCGCGGCACCACTTCATTTGTGGGGCGCGACGACCCCGGCGCGCCCGGTACCACGCCCGGGGCGTCCCCTCATCCGGCGGTTGACGCCGCCGCCTTTCCCCACCTCGGAGGGAAGGTTTTGTCTGCGCCGTGCGCGGACCATCCCCTCTAACCAATGAAAAAATCAACACCCCGAAAGGATGAATGACCATGAAAGTGATCTTATTGCAGGACGTGAAGGGCCAGGGCAAGAAGGGCCAGCTCATCGAGGCCAGCGACGGCTACGCCCGGAACTTCCTCCTCCCCCGGAAGCTGGCGGTGGCCGCCACCGCCGAGAACCTGAACACCATGAAGCAGCAGGAGAAGGCCAAGAAGGCCCAGGAGGCCGCCGAGAAGGCGGAGGCCCAGGCCGTGGCCGAGCAGCTCAAGGCCATCGTGGTGAAGGTCACCGCCAAGGCGGGCTCCGGCGGCCGTCTCTTCGGCGCCGTCACCAGCAAAGAGATCTCCGACGCCCTGAAGGAGCAGTTCGGCCTGGACATCGCCAAGACCAAGATCGTCCAGGACGAGCCCATCAAGAGCGCCGGCACCTACCAGCTCAAGTGCAAGCTGGGCTATGAGATCTCCGGCACCCTCACCGTGACGGTGGCCGAGGAGTAAGACCGCCCCGCCGCGCCCAGACCTTCCCCCCTCAGGGGGGAAGGTGGCCTGAAAGGCCGGATGAGGGGGCGTCTTTCCAGGCGCCCGCACATCCCTCTCGCTTTGCTTTGCAGTTTCCCTCCCCTCAGGGGGGAAGCCCGTTTGAAAACACTGCCCAAGGGAGGTGAAGGAACATGGCCATGGACGAGGAGCTGCTGACCCGGCAGATGCCCCACTCGGTGGAGGCCGAGCAGGCGGTGCTGGGCTCCATGCTCATCGACGCCCGGTGCATCCCCGTGGTCATCGAGAAGCTGCGCTCCGAGGACTTCTACCTCAAGCAGAACCGGGACATCTACGAGACCATCTACGCCATGTTCTCCCTCTCCGAGACGGTGGACCCGGTGACGGTGCTGGACAAGATGCGGTTAAACGGCGTCTTTGACGAGAACACCTCCCGGGCCTATATCCTCCAGCTCATGGAGGTCACCCCCACCGCCGCCAACGTGGGGGAGTATATGGACATCGTCAAGGACAAGTCCCTCCTCCGGCGCATCGCCGAGACGGCGGGGGACCTGACCGCCATGGTCCAGGAGGGCACCGCCGCCGGGCAGGAGGTGCTGGACGCCGCCGAGCAGCGGATTTACGCCATCCGCCAGGGCCGTGCCGCCCAGGGCCTCACCCCCCTCTCCTCCGTGGTGCTGGACGTGCTGGACCGGCTGGAGGAGCTCTCCAAGTCCGACTCCGCCGTGCCTGGCCTGTCCACCGGCCTGCCCGACGTGGACAGCGCCATCTCCGGCCTCAACAACTCCGACCTCATCCTCCTGGCCGCCCGGCCCGGCATGGGCAAGACCTCCTTCGCCCTCAACGTCCTCCTCCAGGTGGGCAAGTTCTCGGGCAAGACGGCCGTCTTTTTCTCCCTGGAGATGAGCCGGGAGCAGCTGTGCATGCGCCTCATCTCCAACGAGGCCTTCGTGGACAACAAAAAGCTGGTCACCGGCCGCCTCACCGACGAGGACTGGGACAAGGTGGCTCTGGCCGCCGCCGCCCTGGGGCGGTCCAAGATCCTCATCGACGACAACCCCTCCCTCTCGGTGGCCGACATGAACGCCAAGTGCCGCCGGGTGGAGGACCTGGGTCTGGTGGTCATCGACTACCTCCAGCTCATGCAGTCGGCGGGGGGCAAGCAGAAATACGCCGGCGAGAACCGCCAGCAGGTGGTCTCCGACATCTCCCGGGCATTGAAGATCATGGCCAAGGAGCTCAATGTGCCGGTGGTCTGTCTCTCCCAGCTCTCCCGCGGACCGGAGAGCCGCCAGGACAAGCGGCCCATGCTCTCCGACCTGCGTGAGTCGGGCGCCATCGAGCAGGACGCCGACATCGTCATGTTCCTCTACCGGGACGACTATTATAATGA
>CALWYC010000137.1 GCA_944385655.1 uncultured Intestinimonas sp.
CCGACCTGCGCTACTGTGTGGAGCTGCGCCCCCGGAAAAAGGACCCCGACGGCCTGGACGAGCCCGACCAGGACTACCTGGACCTGTGCGAGGACGCCGGGTGGGAGCTGGCGGACCAGACCGCTGTCTTCCGCATCTTCGCCTCCCGCCCCGGCACCGACCCTCTCCCCCTCCAGACCGACTCCGCCCTGGACTATGAGGAGCACTGGAAGGCGGCCCTCCGGGAGGCCCGGTGGAACGCCCTGGGCTTCCCCCTGCTCCTGGCCGTCCAGCTCCTGCTGCGGCAGCTCTTCCCCAAGGGTGTGTTCCACTGGTGGGAGCTCTTTCTCTCCCCCGGCACCATGGTCCTCCTGCTCCTCCTGGCCGCCGCGCTGGCCTGGGAGCTGGGCTACTTCGCCTTCCTGGGCCGGTTCCGCCGCCGGTGCCGCCGGGCGGCGGAGGCCGGGGAGGACCTGCCCGTCCCCCGTCCCTGGGCGGCCCGGCTCCGGGGCCTGGCGGAGGGGCTCTGGCTGCCCCTGCTGGTGCTGGCCCTGGTCCTCTCCCTCCTGCCCGACCTGGGAAATGACCGCATCAACGCCGTCACCTACCCCGGGGACGAATACCCCCTGGTGCGTGCGGAGGACCTGGGCTTCCCCCGCTCTGACAGCGGCTATCTCCTGTGGGAGAGCACCGGCCTCCTCCGCCACGGGGAGTCCCTCACCTACACAAAAAACGATCTGGTCCGCTCGGTCTACTACGCCTGCCGCTGGGAGTGGCTGGCCGAAGCCATAACGGACTCCCTGGTGAAGGAGGAGCAAAACGACGAGGCCCTGCACTTCCACGACCCCATCACCCTTACCCCGGTGGCGCTTGGCTTTGACGAGAGCTGGCTCTACGACGGCGGGGACTGGCAGTCCCTCCTTTTCCGGCAGGGAAGCGTGGTGGTCTCGGTGGAGGGCCCCGTTGACTTCACCGATCCGGACATTCTCAGCGCCGTTCTGGACCGTGTCTCTCAGGGGGTGTCGTCATGAAGACAGAAACCTGGACCCTGTTTCCCTTTCTCACCATGGATTACAAGGCGGCGGAGGGCTGGCTCAATCAGAAGGCCGCCCAAGGCTGGCAGTATACCAGCAAAACCACCCTGTGGGGCTATCTGTTCCGCCTCCGTCGGACGGAGCGCACCGATCTCAGATACTGTGTGGACATTTCCGGCGGCAAGAAGGACCAGGACTACCGGGACTTCTTGAACCAGGCGGGCTGGGGCTGGGAGGGCACCGTCCGTGGCATGGACATCTTCTCCTCCCTGCCCGGCGCCGACCCTGTCCCCATCCAGACCGACGCCGGCCTGGAGCGGCAGCGGTTCGGACGGCGGTACTTTTGGAGCACCTGGCTGGTGGGACTGGCGGTCACCCTGGCGGCGGTCCTTTTACTGGCGTGGGTCTATGTCCGGTTGGGCTCCCTCGATGATCTTCCCCTCTTTTTCCTCTCCCTGCTCTCCTCCTGGTGGGACCTTCTCCGTCTGGCCCTGCTCCCCATCTTCCTGGTCTCCGTCCTGTGGGAGCTCACCGCCCTCCCCCTCTACTACTTCCGGTCCCGGCGGGAGGGCTTGTCCGATCCAGATCCCCGGCGGGCCTGGCTGCGGGGCGTAGCGGAGTTCATCGTCTCCATGCTCATCAAGCTGATGCTCATTCTGAATGTTATCCTGTACTTTCTTCCCGGACCTGAGCGCACCTATCTCTGGACCCAGCGGGAGGAGCTGCGACAAGAACCTGTGGTGATCGCCGAGGATGTGGGGCTCCCTTACTCCGGCTTCTCCATGGACCTCACCCACACCGGCACCCTTCTGGTGGAGCGGTGGGAATACCAGGAGTTGGTGGAGCAGGCCGCCGCTCAGTCCGGCTGGCTGCGCACGGACTGCTATCGCTGTCTCTCGGAAGGGCTGGCCGCCTGGGCCGCACAGGCCCTCATGGAGGACGACCCCTTCACTCCGGTGGACCTGGGCTTTGATGAGAGCTGGATCTTCCGGCCCGACCCGCACGACGACTATTCCATCCTGGTCCTCCGGGAGGGGCGCACCGCCGTCCGGCTGGAAGGGCCTCTGGACTGGACAGACGAAAGCGTCCGCGGTATACTGGAGGAGAAATTCGGGGAAACAACGGGAGGTCACCGCAGCGACCGGAAGGCCCTTCCGGCCCGGGCCGTGGCCAAGGCCGGGGAACCGGCCCTCTCCTTCTGAGCACCACAGAAAAGGAGCGTGAGCACCCATGAAGCACATCCTGCTGCTCACCACCGGCGGGACCATCGCCTCCCGGCCCACCGACGAAGGGCTGGCCCCCGAGATGGACGGGGAGGACCTGGCCCGGCGCATCCCCTTCCTCACCGACAGCTACACCGTCACCGTCCGGGACATCCTCCACCTGGACTCCTCCAACATCCAGCCGGAGGAGTGGCAGCTCATCGCCCGGGCGGTATATGCCGACCGGGCGGGCTACGACGGCATCGTGGTCACCCACGGCACCGACACCATGGCCTACACCGCCTCCATGCTCAGCTTCATGCTCAGGGGCATCCCCATCCCGGTGGTGCTCACCGGCAGCCAGCTGCCCATCGAGCACCCCCTCACCGACGCCCTGGAGAACCTGCGCATCGCCTTCGCCATGGCCTGCTCCGGCGCTCCGGGGGTCTTTGTGGCCTTCGACCGGAAGGTCATCCTGGGCTGCCGGTCGGTGAAGGTGCGCACCAAGGACTTTGACGCCTTTGAGAGCGTCAACTGGCCTCTGGTGGGGGACGTGGACGCCGGCGGCCTCCACATCGACCCCGCCGCCCTGCCGCCCCGCGCCGGCGGGGACTGCGTGCTCAAAAGCGATCTGTGCCGGGACGTCTTCCTCATCAAGCTCACCCCCGGCCTGGACCCGGAGATCTTCGACATGCTCCACCAGATGCACTACCGAGGCGTGGTCATCGAGGCCTTCGGGGCCGGCGGTCTCCATTTCATTCGCCGTGACCTCATCTCCAAGCTCCACGGCGTCGCCCAGGCGGGGATGACGGTGGTGGTGTGCTCCCAGTGCCTTTACGAGAGCAGCGACTTCACCCTCTACCAGGCGGGGCAGAAGGCCCTGGCCCATGGGGTGCTCCAGGGCTGGGACATGACCACCGAGGCCGCCGTCACCAAGCTCATGTGGGTGCTGGGCCAGACGGAAGACCCGGCGGAGATCCGGGACTATTTTGGCCGCAGCCTCTGCGGCGAGGTGGCCGCCGGACAGAAGGCATAGCAAAAGGTGCCGGTCCAGTCGGACCGGCACCTTTTTTGTCCTTTGGTCTGGGGGTCAGTTCAGGCCCCGCAGGCGGCGCTCCGCCGCCCGGTAGACCAGCTTGCCTCCGCCGGTCCCCAGCAGGGCGGCCAGGAGGAGCCATACCGCCAGCAGGCCCATGGATCGGGTGAACATCCCCTCTCCACGTTCTTCTATCCACATCTGGGCAGGGGTGAAGAACCAGAACCAGACCCAAAGCAGGACCGCCACGCCCACCTCGTACCCGTGCCGGATCCGCTCCGCTCTGGCCTTGACCGGGTCGGCGCTCCCGCAGGCCGGCAGTCCGGTCTCCGGGTCCAGGCCCTCCCGCTCCATGCGCTCCGCCTTCCGCTTCAGATAGCGGTACGCCAGGACACTGCCCACGGGGAAGCCCACCGGCAGGGCCAGCAGCCACACCACCACCTTGGCACGGATCCAGGTGAGCTCGTCAAAGCACTGCTCCAGAGCCCGCAGGGGCGGGATCAGTGTCTCCCCCGCAAAGCACAGCACCCAGATGCCCACCCAGACCAGCATCCCCGCCAGGATGGCATCCCGCTTGGCCTTCCGCATGTTCCGCGTGGCATAGTTGAAGCCTTCTCCAAAGATCAGCGCAAGGATCGAGTGACATGCGCTCCGTTCCCACATGGTCTGCCGCCTCCTTTCCACGGCGTGTTCCATTCTGGATCAGGTAACTTCATTCCTTATTTTTCCATTCAATTCATGGAGACCACCCCATTTTATTGTAAAAACATGATAACATATCTTTCAAAAGGCGGCAACCCTTTTGTGCATGTTTCCCCCCATCTGCGCCATGTAGAGACGTTTTCCTCTCCCGGCTTGCGAAACAGGAAAAAGAGACCTATAATGGGTCTGACCGGTATGCGCACCCGCACCGCCGGAGACAGGGGGAACAGCCTATGCAGGAGCGTTCGGCGCCCATGACGGAGGGCTCCATCGGAAAACGGATCGTTCTTTTCGCGCTGCCCATCTTTCTGGGCAACCTCTTCCAGCAGATGTACAACACGGCGGACTCCCTCATCGTGGGCAACTTCCTGGGGAGCAACGCCCTGGCGGCGGTGAGCTCCTCCGGGAGCCTCATCTTCATGCTCATCGGCTTTCTGAGCGGCGTGTCCATCGGCGCCGGCGTGGTCATCGCCCGGTACTTCGGCGCCGGCGACCACGAGGACATGGGCCTGGCCATCCACACCACCGTGGCCTTCGGCCTGGCGGCCAGCGTGGTGATGACCCTCATCGGCGTGCTCCTCTCGCCCCAGATCCTCCGGCTCATGTCCACCCCGGAGGCGGTCATGGCCAATTCGGTGATCTACCTGCGCATCTACTTCGCCGGCTCTCTGGGCTTCGTGATGTACAATATCTTCGTGGGCATCCTTCAGGCGGTGGGGGACAGCCGGCACCCCCTCTACTATCTGATCGTCTCCTCTCTGATCAACATCGTGCTGGACATCGCTTTCATCGGCGGCCTGGGCATGGGGGTGGAGGGGGCGGCCATCGCCACGGTGATCTCCCAGCTGGTCAGCGCCCTGCTCTGCCTCATCCAGCTGCTCCGCACCAGGGAGTGCTACCGCCTGCGCCTCAGCCGGGTGCGCTTCACCCCCCGGCTCCTCCGGCAGATCGTCCGCATGGGCCTGCCCTCCGGCCTTCAGAACTCCATCATCGCCTTCGCCAACGTGGTGGTGCAGTCCAACATCAACACCTTCGGCGAGCTGGCCATGGCCGGGGTGGGCGCCTACTCCAAGATCGAGGGCTTCGGCTTCCTGCCCATCACCAGCTTCACCATGGCCCTCACCACCTTCATCGGCCAGAACCTGGGCGCCGGAAAGCTGGACCGGGCCAGAGACGGGTCCCGGTTCGGCATCCGGGTCACGGTGGTGCTGGCCGAGCTCATCGGCGTGCTGGTGTTCGTCTTCGCCCCCCAGCTCATCGCCGCCTTCGACTCCAACCCGGAGGTCATCGCCATCGGCGTGGCCAAGGCCCGCACCTCCACCCTCTTCTTCTTCCTGCTGGCCTACTCCCACTCCGTCTCCGCCGTGCTGCGGGGCGCCGGACGGGCCATCGTCCCCATGGCGGTGATGCTGGTGTTCTGGTGCGTGGTGCGGGTGAGCTTCCTCTCCATCACCGTGGCCATCACCCACAGCATCCTCATGCTCTACTGGGTCTACCCCCTGACCTGGTCCCTCAGCTCGGTGACCTTCTTCTTTTACTATAAAAAGGCCGACTGGCTCCACAGCCGCTTATGACCCCTTCCGATCCCGCCCGCGCGGCACCCTCCCCAAAAAGTACGGCATAAGAAAAACAGCCGGTCCAAACGGACCGGCTGTTTTGTCGTGAGTCTGATATAAAATCAGCGCTTGCTGAACTGGGGAGCGCG
>CALWYC010000138.1 GCA_944385655.1 uncultured Intestinimonas sp.
CCCCCATGTTCCGCTCCCTCCATATGAAGCTGGTGCTCATCATGGTGCTCCTCATCCTCTCCCTGATGACGGTGGTGGGCGCCTTCCTGATGAACGCCGTGGTGCGGTACTACCTGGACGACTTCAACACCCGCATGAGCACCATGTTCTCCGCCCAGGACCTCTACGAGGACCTCACCAGCCCCTACGAGGGAGAGGAGGACGGGGTGTCGGGCCTCCAGGACGTGCTCAGGGCCAACATGGGTGAGCTGGGCGTGGACGGGCGGACCCGCTACTACTTTATCCTGGACGGCACCACCGGGGCCTACCTGGCCGGCTCCGACGACCAGCTGGGCCAGAGCCTGGACAAGAGCCCCAATGTGCTCAGCGCCCTGGCCACCGGGGAGCCCGCCACCGGCAGCGACATCACCGCCGACTTCATGGACGTGGCCATCCCCATCACCCGTGGCGAGGTGCCCTACATCATCCAGATCTACGACAACCGCCAGACGGTGACCGAGCTCAACGGCTCCATCTTCATGCTCATCATCCAGGCCCTCATCTTCGGCCTCATCTCCTCGGTGCTCCTCTCCTTCCTGCTGGCCAAGACCATGATCACCCCCATCGAGCGCCTCACCGCCGGCGCCAAGCGGGTGGCCTCCGGAGACTTCTCCCGGAAGCTGGAGGTGGCTTCTAAGGACGAGATCGGCGTGCTCACCGCCACCTTCAACTCCATGGCCCGGCAGCTCCAGGCCACCATCCGGGAGGCGGAGAACGAGCGCAACAAGCTGGACACCCTCTTTCTCCACATGACCGACGGCGTGGTGGCCTTCAGCCGTGAGGGGGCCGTGATCCAGAAGAACCCGGCGGCCGAGGACATGCTGGGCCGGCCCATCCTGCCCGAGGACACCTACGAGGGCCTCTTCGGGGACCTGGCTCCCCTGGAGCAGATCCTCAGCCTGGAGCAGCCCGGCTACCAGGAGGCGGAGCGCACCGCCGGCAGCCGGAGCCTGGAGCTGCTGCTGGCCCCCTTCGACCAGGAGAGCGGTCAGGGCGGCGTCATGGTGGTCATCCACGACGTCACCACCCAGCGCCGGAACGAGGAGATGCGCCGGGAGTTCGTGGCCAACGTGTCCCACGAGCTGCGCACCCCCCTCACCAACATCCGCAGCTACGCCGAGACCCTGGTGGACAGCGCCGGGGACATCCCCCCCGCCATGGAGAAAAACTTCCTGGGGGTCATCCTCAACGAATCCGACCGCATGACCCACATCGTCCAGGACCTGCTCACCCTGTCCCGGTTCGACTCCGGCCGCAGCGAACTCAAGCTGGAGCGCTTCTCCTTCTCCGCCGCCGTCCGTGACATCTACAACGCCGTGCTCATGGACGCCCAGCGCCACGGCCACACCCTCACCCTGGACATCGCCCCCGACATCCCCGAGATGGTGGGCGACCGGGACCGGGTCCTCCAGGTGATGATGAACGTGGTCTCCAACGCCATCAAGTACACCCCCGACGGCGGCGGCCAGATCGCCATCTCCGCCGGCCGGAACCCCCTGCGGGTGTGGATGGAGGTCTCCGACAACGGCATCGGCATCCCGGAGGCCGACCGTCCCCGCATCTTCGAGCGCTTCTACCGGGTGGACAAGGCCCGGTCCCGGGAGTCGGGCGGCACCGGCCTGGGCCTGTCCATCGCCAAGGAGATCGTGGACCGCCACGAGGGCATCATCGCCCTGGTGGACCGGCCCGGCCCCGGCACCACCATCCGCATCGAGCTGCCCATCGAGGGACCTGCCCATGGGAAGTGAGAAGAAGACCGCCCTCATGGAGTGGGGCAAGAACCTCCTCATCGTGCTGCTGGCCCTGTCGGCCCTCTACCTGCTGGGCCGTACCCAGCTCTATGAGGACGGCGCCGCCAGCGGCTGGCACTGGCTCTCCAGCCTGCAGTCGGCCCTCGCCCCTCAGGAGAGCGCCGCCGCCGGCCAGCTGCCGGGGGACTGGAGCCAGGGCTCCCTGCCCCGGCCGGTCCGCATGGTGGTCCTCACCCCCCAGGGCAGCGCCGGCATCCAGTACGACAACACCGCCCTGGACAGCCTCTTCCTGGAGTTCACCAATCCCCTGGCCGACGCCCTCACCGGGGCGGGCACGCCCAAACGGGTGGAGGAGGAGGCCTTCCGGGCCGCCCTGAGCGCTCAGCGGCCCGGCATCTACCTGGACTTCCTGGGCCGGGTGCCCCTGGCCAACCTGACGGCCTGGCTCAGCGGCGGCCGGGCGGTGAACAGCAGCCTCACCCAAAGCGTCCGCCGGCTCCTCCTCACCCTGGACGAGGACGGCCGGGTCCTCCTCTACTTCATCGACGAGAACACCGGCAGCTGCTACGTCTCCGAGACGGCCTCCGACCTGAAGCAGCGGCTGGAGCGGTTCGTGGAGGGGGTCTCCCCCAACGGCGCCTCCTTCGCCTTCCAGAGCGGGGAGGCCTTCGCCAGCCTGGCCCCCTACACCCTGCTGGAGGGGGATCAGCCGCCCCGGCCGGACCGGTACACCGCGGCCAATCCGATCCCCCTCAGCGCCATCGGCGACGACTACGGCGACGCCTTTGAGGCCCTGGTGCGGAGCCTGTCCTTCCAGCCCCAGTCCATGTCCTACCGGAGCCGGGACGGCGTCACCATCCAGGAGGGCTCGGAGAAGCTGCGCTTCAGCGACACGGGCCTGGTGACCTACGAGGCCGCCGACCTCACCGACCCCCGGTTCCCCCTGCTGGGCCTGAGCCAGAGCCCCACGGAGTGGGAGCTGGTGGGCACCGCCTGGGCCTTCGCGGAGCAGGTGTTCCAGACCAGCGGCACGTCCTCTCTGTGCGGGGAGGCCCGGCTGTACGTCCAGGGGCTGGAGGAGACGGAGGACGGCGTGGCCGTCCTCATCGGCTACCAGCTGGACGGGGCCGCCGTGGTGACGGGCCAGCTGGGCTGCGCCGCCCGGATCGAGATCTCCGACGGCGCCATCAGCGGCTTCCAGTTCCAGCTGCGGAAGTACACCTATCTGGAGCAGGGGGCCCAGGTGCTGCCGGAGCTCCAGGCCACCGCCGCCCTGGAGGCCCAGAACGCCCAGGGCTCGGAGCTGCTGCTCTACTACTATGACGACCTGCGCGGGGACGTGGTCACCGCGGACTGGGGGGCCTTCTGAGCCCGGCCCGGGAAGGAGGTGAGGCGCCTTGGAGTGGCCCAAGCTGAAAAACATCATCATCATCATGCTCTCCTGTGTGAACGTCTTTCTGCTGGTGCTGGTGCTCCACCGCCAGCAGGAGAGCCAGCGCTACTCGGAGAGCGCCCGGGAGGACGCCATCACCGTGCTGTGGAACACCTGCCGGATCGAGCTGGACCGGACCCTGCTGCCGGAGGACACGGAGCTGGTGCCCATGACGGTGGAGCGGGACCCGGCCCTGGAGCAGCGGCAGGCCGCCGCCCTGCTGGGCACCCTCACCGGCACGCCCACGGACTCCATGCGGTACGAGGGCGTCAAGGGCTCCGCCCAGTTCTACATCAACGGCGCCTTCTCCGCCGAGTTCGCGGAGGGGGCCTATCCCGTGGGGGAGGCCGCGCCGGAGGACTTCGCCCTGTCCCTTCTGGAGCGCCTGGAGGTGGAGGGGGAGGTCCTCAGCGCCGAGACCGACGCCTGGCCCCGGCGGGCGGTGGTGGTCCTCCGTCAGAGCTGGGACGGGAGCCCCATCTTTGACTGCACCGCCACCCTGCTCTTCCAGGACGGGGAGCTGCGGGAGATCCAGCGGGACGTGAGCCGCCGCCTGGTGGGCACGCCTCAGGCCGCGGCCGGCACGGACTGTCTGGACATGGTCACCCTGCTGCTGCGGTTCGCCGACTATGTCAAGCAGAACAGCCGGGTGTGCAGCGAGATCACCGGCTTCACCGTGGGCTACGCCCTGGACGCCCAGTCGGAGCCCACCCAGCTCATCCCCACCTGGTACGTCACCACCGACAACGGCGCCTACTACTGGAATGCCGTCACCGGGGACATCCGCCCGGAGCAGGCGGAGGGCTGACGAAATGACTGCGCCCCCGTGGGAACGGACGTTGGTCCGCTCCCACGGGGGCGTTTTTTGCGGGGAAAAGGACGGGGGAGGCGGATCCTTCGCTGCGCTCAGGATGACAAGGGAGCTCTCGGGAGGACGTACGTTTCCCCCGTCATTCTGAGGCCAAAGGATCCGTCCCCAGCAGCGCCCCCTCATCCGGCCCTGCGGGCCACCTTCCCCGCCAGGGGGAAGGTATTGGCGGACGCGGCCTGATACTATGCCGTTCGTGGGGCGCGGCTTCCCGGACGCGCCCGCGGTACCAGGCTGTTTCAGGGTCCCCCCATCCGGCCCTGCGGGCCACCTTCCCCGCCAGGGGGGGAAGGTATTGGCCGGCGCGTCCCGGTGCCGCGCCGTTTGTGGGGCGCGACGACCCCGGCGCGCCAAACCACGTTCTTTTCCCCCTTCCGGCGGCCCCTCATCCGGCCCTGCGGGCCACCTTCCCCCCTCAGGGGGGAAGGTTTTGGCGGGGGCCGGTCCGGGGTATGGGACCGGGCGGGCGGCGAGGATAGCCCGGGGCCACGGGGCAAGACCGGCGTGCAACTCCGGACAGTGGGACGCCCAGGGGTGAGGAGGGATGCAAATGGCAAGCGGATACACCACAAATTATGGTCTGTGCCAGTGGCAGGGGGAGGACAAGTTTTTACGGGAGGAGTTCAACCAGGACAACGAGAAAATAGACGCCGCCCTGAAGGCGGCGGAGGAACGGGCGGAGGAAAAAGCCCAGGCGGCAGAGACCAAGGCCGACCGGGCCCTCAGCGGCCTGGAGGACCAGAGCTACAACGTCTACAACCTGATCCTGCAAAACGACTACGAAGGCAAGTACACCGGGTATAAAAAGGCGCTGTTATACGATGGGTTTTTGGACGAGAGCGGCGTCCAGGCGGCCAGCGATGGCTTTTTGTGGAGCCAGGGGCAGTACACGCTCTCCACCCAGGGTGAGAGCGACCGGGATGTGGGGTTCAGCACGTCCCGGGGGACCACGGAGATGTCCAGCGATACCTTTACCGCCCAGGGGAACGGCAACTGGACCGGCTTCACCTGCAAGGTGTACAACTCGTCCAGCGCGACGCTCAACGATAAGATCAACTACACCCTCATCGTCAACGGCGTCACGGTCCTCACTGGGAGCAGCGGCAATGTGAGCCTTGGCAGCCGCGCCAGTAAGGAATATACCATCACCTTTTCCAAAGCGGTGACCCTGGCCAAGGGTGACGCCTACCAAATACATTTGAAGGGCGGCAACGTGAATTTTGTTTTCTATTACAACGATGGAGGGTATATGCTGGGCGGCCTCTTCCTCATCCAGCCTCTGGCGGCCTCCGCCGGTACCCTGACCACTGTGAGCCGCAGTCTGCCCGCCTGCGGCGGTCTGCTGGCCTGGGCGCGGCACACCACGGGCGTTGGAGTCACCCTGTCTCTCGCCGGCACCGATGACGAGACGCAGTCCTTTACCCTGGAAGGAAGCCGGATCACCCAGAACCTCCAGAAGGTGTCCTGCACGGAGTCCACCTTCCGGCTGGATGCAGC
>CALWYC010000139.1 GCA_944385655.1 uncultured Intestinimonas sp.
TTCGGCATCATCGGCGTGGCCCGGATGACCTACCACCCCGAGCGGTGCATCGGCTGCGGCGCCTGCGTCCGGGCCTGTGAGCACGGCGCCACCCGGGTCCTCTCCCTTGACCCGGAGACGGGAAAGATCGACAAGGACCCCTGCTGCTGCGTGGGCTGCGGCGAGTGCGTGAAGGCATGTCCCACCAGCGCCTGGACCCGGCAGGAGACCAAGTTCTACCGGGTGATCCTGGGCGGCCGCACCGGCCGCCAGACCCCCCGCACCGGCAAGATGTTCCTCAACTGGGCCACAGAGGAGGTGCTGCTGGCGGTGCTGGGCAACTGGCAGAAGTTCTCCGCCTGGGTCATGGACCACAAGCCGGAGTACCTCCACGGCGGCCACCTCATCGACCGGGCGGGGTACAAGAAGTTCAAGGAGCTCATGCTGGAGGGCGTGAAGCTCAACCCCGAGTGTCTGGTGGCCGAGGACATCTTCTGGCACGAGACGGAGTACCGCTCCAACTTCAACGTCAAGCCCCTGTCCATGCACCACACCGCCGGCCCCCAGGACGGCTGACCATGTTTCCCATTTCCTCCTATCCCCATCCGAATACCATGAGACCCAGGCCGCCGGGACAGCTGTCCCGGCGGCCTGGGTCTCTGTTTTTATGGTCAGCGGGGGCCGGCCTCACTCCGCCAGCAGCTCCGCCACGGCGCCCTGGACATAGTCGATGTCCTCGAAGGAGGTGAAGGGCCCCACGGAGAAGCGGACGGTACCCTGGGGATAGGTGCCCAGGGTCCTGTGGGCCAGGGGGGCGCAGTGGAGGCCGCACCGGGTCTGGATGCCGAAGTCCCGCTCCAGGCGGTAGGCGCACGCGGCGTTGTCCTTTCCCAAAAAGTCCACCGACACCACGCCCACCTGCTTTTTTTCGTCCTTGGTGCCCAGCACCCGGAGGCCGTCCTCCTCGTACTCACACAGCCGGGCGATGAGGTGGCCGGTGAGGCGCTCCTCCCGGTGCCGGAGGGCGGCGGCGTCCTGGCCCTCCCACCAGTCCAGGGCGGCGCCCAGGCCGTAGATGCCGGGCAGGTTCAGGGTGCCCGGCTCCAGCCGGTCGGGGAGGAAGGGGGGCATCTCCAGCAGGTCGGAGCGGCTCCCGGTGCCGCCGGAGACCAGGGGCTCCAGGACCTGGGCCACGGCGTCGGTGAGGAGGAGGGCGCCCAGCCCCTGGGGCCCCAGCAGGCCCTTGTGGGCCGGCATGGCCATGGCGTCGATCCCCATGGCTCCCATGTCCAGGGGCAGAAATCCGGCGCTCTGGGCGGCGTCCACACAGAAGAGGATGCCCCGCTCCCGGCACAGCTTCCCCACCGCCTCGATGGGCATGCGGGTGCCGCAGACGTTGGAGGCGTGGGTGAGGACGCACAGCTTCACATCGGCGGTGAGGCGCTCCGCCGCCTGGTCCGTGAGGAGCTCTCCCGTATCCGCGCAGGGCAGCCAGAGGATCTCCACCCCCTGGTCCTCCAGCTGTCTGAGGGGGCGGAGGACGGCGTTATGCTCCATGGGGGAAGCGGCCACCTTGTCCCCGGGCCGGAGCAGGCCCTTGAGGACCATGTTGAGGCCGTAGGTGCACCCGGGGGTGAAGATGACGTTCCGGGGGTCGGGGGCGCCGAAGCGCCGGGCCAGCCGCTCCCGGACCTCCAGCACCCGCTCGGCGGCGGCGTAGGCCGACTGGTAGTCCCCCCGGCCCACGTTGCAGCCTACCCGGGTGAGGTAGTCCGCCATGGCCTGGGCCACCCCCGGCGCCTTGGGAAAGGAGGTGGCGGCGTTGTCAAAGTAGCAATTTCTCATCGGGTCGCTCCTCCCCGCGGTTCAAAATTCCGACTCCACCGCCAGGCGCACACTGTAGCCGTCGGTCTTCAGGGCGGCCAGGAGGCGGTCCAGGGCGGCGGCGGAGACGTCGCTGTCGTCCAGGGTGATCCAGGTCTGGCTCTCCCGGTCCTCCAGGCGGTCCATGATCCGGTAGTAGAGGCTGCCGCCGGTCTGTCCCTCCCCGGGGACGCCGTCGATGTCCTCCTCCCAGCACAGCCAGCCCTCTCCGGCCAGGGCCTGGGCCACCGCCGGGTCCTCCGCCAGGACGATCCGGGTACCGGTCCGGGCCACGTGGGCGAGGAGTTCATTGGCCTGGGCCAGCTCCTGCCGGGCCTGCTCCGGGTCGGCGGCGTCGGTGATAAGGCCCACCATGTGCCCGCTCCCCACCGCCTGTCGGATGAGGTCGTCCCGCTGGGCCACCTGTCCGGCAGGCACCAGCAGGAGGCAGCCCCAGCCGTAGTCCCGGAACCGGTCCAGCATCTCGGCGCCGGCCTGGCCGGTATCGCCGCGCACCGCCAGATAGACCCGGACGCCCCGGCGGTCCTGGCCGGTCTCCGGCGTCTGGACCGGGGCGGGCGTGACCGTGGTCCCCGGAGTGCTCTCACCGCTCTGGCCGGTCACCGTCCGGTAATAGTTCTGGAGCTGAATGAGATAGGTGGTGGTGGCCGAGCTCTTGAAGGAGCCGTCGTCCAGGGCCACGTTGTCGGTGCGGATGCGGATATAGGGGTAGCTCTTATCCCCGAACTGGATATTGCTGTAGATATAGCGCACTCCGAAATAGGAGCAGGTGGAGCTGGCCGAGACGTAGATCTGGCCGCCCCGGATGATGGCGGTGGGGGTCTGCCGGTCCCCGTCGGGGATGTAGTCATAGGAGAGGCCAGTCCGCAGGTCGAAGGTCAGGTTCTTGGGCTCGGTGTTGTAGAGGGTGAGGGTATTTTTCACCTTGTCCTGGCCGCCGTTGATTATGCCCAGGCGGATGCCGCCGTTCTGGTTGGCGTCCAGCATAAAGTAGGGCAGGTAGATGGTGCCCCCCA
Source organism: uncultured Intestinimonas sp. (assembly GCA_944385655.1). GTDB lineage: Bacteria > Bacillota > Clostridia > Oscillospirales > Oscillospiraceae > Intestinimonas. Next base: position 2,880 of record CALWYC010000139.1, read on the forward strand.
CGTTGATGGGCATGGTGCTGTCGCTGAGGGGGACGGGGGAGTCGTTGAGGGCCAGGAAGATGACGTTGGCGTCCCACTCCTCCCCGGCGGCGTAGCCCTGGATGAGGACCGCCAGCAGGGCGGCGGCGCACAGCGCGGCCAAAAGCCGCTTCCACATAGACGTCCCTCCTTCCTCCGCAGATGTTCCTCTCGATTATATCACAGCCCCGGCCCCAGGGTAAAGCCCCACCCTTGTCCCGGCGGGCGGGATGTGCTATCATCATGGTGTCCGCCGGCCGCCGGCCGGCATTTTTAATGAGATCTAAAGAAAGCCCAAAGCCCCCTTTAGGCCGGGAACGCTATAATGGGGACAGCATTTGGGGAGAGGGGGAGGACCATGGCGGTGACGGTGGAGCAGGCCCGGCGGCTCAGCGAGGCCGCCGGGGTGGACGTAATCGCCGCCCTCTCCGCCCTGGAGCGGAACGACGGGGACGCCCTGGCAGCCATGCTGGAGCTGGAGCGGCAGGGCCTTGTCCCGCCGCCCCCCGGCGGCGGCTTCTACTCCACCCGCTCCGCCGCTGGGTCCGCCCCGCCGCCCGACGGGCCGGACCCGGCGGCGGGCGGGGCAGAGCCCTGGCGGGGCGGCGTGCTGGTCGTCCCCTGGTCCGACCTGAAGGAGGGCCTGAGGGACCTCTTCCGCCGCTGTCTGTCCACCCGGCTGGAGGTGTGGCGGAAGGGCCGACAGGCGGCCTCGGTCCCCCTGCTCATCCTGGTGGTCCTCCTGCTCTTCTTCTTTTGGGAGATGGCGGTGGTGCTGGGGGCGGGGCTGCTGCTGGGCTTCCGGTACCGGCTCTCCGGCCCTCTGGCGGAGGGAAGCGGTGTACGGGGATTCCTGGCCTCCCTCCGGGAGGCCCTTGACCATTTTCTGGCGCGGCTGCGCCGTCCATAAGCGGAAAAAAGGAGGGTCCCGCCCATGGCGGAACGGATCTTGTTGGTGGAGGATGAGGAGAAGCTCTCCCGGATGGTGGAGCTGGAGCTGCGGTACGAGGGCTACGAGGTGGAGAAGGCCTTTGACGGCCGGACGGGCCTGGAGCGGGCCCTGGCCGGGGACTTCGACCTCATTTTGCTGGACATCATGCTCCCCGCCCTCTCAGGGATGGAGGTGCTCCGCCGGCTGCGGAAGGAGCGGCAGACCCCGGTGATCATGCTCACCGCCCGGGACGCGGTGGTGGACAAGGTCTCCGGTCTGGACGCCGGAGCGGACGACTATGTGACCAAGCCCTTCGCCATCGAGGAGCTGCTGGCACGGATTCGGGCCGCCCTGCGCAAGCGCCCCGCCGCCCCGGCGGAGGCCCCCAAGCTCACCTGCGGAGCGCTGGTCATGGACGTGGAGCGCCACGAGGTGAGCGTCTCCGGCACGCCGGTGGAGCTCACCCGGCGGGAGTTCGACCTGCTGCGCTACCTGCTGGAGAACAAGGAGAAGGTCATCTCCCGGGAGTCCCTGCTGGACAACGTGTGGGGCTTCGACTTCGCCGGGGAGACCAACGCCGTGGACGTCTACATCCGCTTCCTCCGCTCCAAGATCGACGAGCGGTTCGGGGTGAAGATCATCCACACCGTCCGGGGGGTGGGCTATGCCGCCCGGGAGGAGGACTGACATGAGACCACAGGCTGTCGTGTATACCTCCGCCACCGGCTTCACCCGTCAGTATGCCCAGATGCTCTCCCAGGCCACCGGTCTTCCGGCCTGCCCGCCGGATGGGCCCGATGCGCCGCCCCGGGACACGCCGGTCCTCTTTCTGGGCTGGCTCCGGGCCGGGACCGTCCAGGGGCTGAAGGGGGCGCTGGGCCGCTGGCGGGTGGCCGCTGTGTGTGCCGTGGGCATGGCCTCTCCGGCGGAGGCGGATGTCTCCCGTCTGGCCCGGAGCAGTCACCTGGGGGACCGCCCCCTCTTTTACCTCCGGGGCGGCTACGCCCCTGACCGTGTGAAGGGCCTCTCCAAGCTCATGATGACTCCCATCCTCCTGTCCGCCAAGCATGCCGCTGCCAAAGGCGACCCCAAGGCCGGAGCCTTGATGGAAGTCCTCGTTCACGGTGTGGACTGGGTGAGCCGTGAACAGCTCCAGCCGGTATTAGACTGGCTGGAACAGCCGTAAACCATCTGGAAGGGAGGGGCGGGCATGGCCTCCAAACCAAAACAGGACCGGGGCGGCATCCGCTCCTCCATCGTCCTGCGGCTCAATCTGCGGCTCTTCCTGCGGCTGCTGGGCATCTACCTCACCACCGACCTGCTGCTGCTGGCCCTCTCCTGGGGCGGCATTCTCCTGTGGGCGGACCGACAATGCGGGGAGGTCGCCCGGCTGGTGGCGGAGCGGGGGGTGCCCTCCGCCGAGGCCACGGTGTGGATGTCGGCGGGGGACTACACCGTCTCCGCCCTGGAGGAGGCGCCGCCGGAATCCGGCCTGCGCATCGGCGGCCTTCTGCTGCCCATGACCCTGGGGGACCAGACCCTGCCGGAGGAGGAGCAGGCCCTGCGGGTCCTCACTTTGGGGGAGGAGCCCCTCTTTTTCGGCCTGTGGACGGCCCACCCCGGCCGGGGCGCCGCCTACACCCTCACCCTGCCCAACGATGGATCGCCCTACGCCATCACCCTGGACCTGGAGCAGCCGGTGACCATCCTGGCCTTTGCCGGGCGCATCCTGCTGGTGTGCCAGCTCTTCAGCCT
>CALWYC010000140.1 GCA_944385655.1 uncultured Intestinimonas sp.
TTGGTGAGCAGCAGCAGGCCCTCCGAGTCCAGGTCCAGCCGGCCCACCGGCCACACCCGCACCCCGCAGTCGGCCACCAGCTGGGCCACCGTGGGCCGCCCCTCCTCATCGGAGAGGGTGGTCACATAGCCCCGGGGCTTGTTGAGCATGAGATAGACCGGCTCCACCGCCGGGCCGATCTCCACCCCGTCCAGGGCCACCCGGTCCCGGCTCAGGTCGGCCTTATCTCCCAGCTTGGCGATCTGGCCGTTGACGGTGACCCGTCCGGCCTCAATGTAGTCCTCCGCCGAACGCCGTGAGCAGAGCCCGGCGGCGGAGAGCAGCTTTTGCAGGCGTTCCTCCATGAGGGGCACCTCTCTCTTTTGAAAATAGGTAGGGGCGGCCTATGCCGCCCAGGGGAACAGGGACCAGAGCCGCTCCAGCGGGCCGCGCTCCGGCGCCAGGTCGGAGCGGACCCCGGCGGCGCACACCAGCGCCGTCTCCCCGATGGTCTCGCCGCCCAGGGTAAAGGTGATGGCGCCCACGGGCACGTCATCGGCCACCGGCGCCTCCACACAGTCCGGCAGCTCCAGGCCGGCCTTCACCTGCTCCTCCGCCGCCAGGGGATACCACGTCTCCCCCGCCGTCCGCACCGGCACCACGGGCACCAGGGACCCGGTGGTCCGCACCAGCCCCACGGTCCGGTTGGCGCCGGAGAGCAGCTGCCGGGGATAGGTCTCAAAGCCGTAGTCAAAGAGGGCGGCGTGATCCCTCCAGTCGTCGGGGTCGCCCAGAGTGACGCACAGCAGCAGCTGACCGTCCCGCCGGGCGGCCGACACCAGGGTCCGGCCGGAGGCGCTGGTATAGCCCGTCTTCATGCCCACACAGTCGGGGTAGAGGCTGAGCAGCTTGTTATGGTTGACGAAGGTCCGCCCGTCCACCGTGGCCGTCTTACAGGCCGTCACCTTAGCCACCAGCTCGTTTTCCATGCAGGCCGCGGCCAAAACGGCCATGTCGGCGGCGGTAGAATAGTGACCCTCGTCGTCCAGGCCGTTGGGGTTGGCGAACCGGGTGTCCGCCATGCCCAGGGCCCGGGCCTTTTCGTTCATCCGGGCCACAAAGGTCTCCACATCCCCGGCACAGTACCGGGCCAGAGCCAGGGCGGCGTCGTTGCCAGACTGGAGGAGCAGGCCGTAGAAGAGGGCCTCCACGGTGACGGTCTCCCCCACCTTCAGGTACATGGAGGAGCCCTCGGTCAGAGTATCCTCCCGCAGGATCTCTACCCGGGCGGAGAGGTCGGCGACCGACTCCGCCGCCACCAGGGCCGTCATCAGCTTGGTGGTGCTGGCGATGCCCCGGCGGGTGTGGGCGTCCTTCTCATAGAGGACCCGTCCGCTCTCCGCGTCCACCAGGATGGCCGAGGCTGCCGACGTAGCGGGCGGACCGTCGGCCCGGCAGGGACATGAGAGCAGAAAGGCGGCACACAGAACTGCGCAGAGGAATCGCATACCAAGGTCACCTCCTGAGAGATGCCCTTAGTATGGTCTTAAAACGCCTGGTTATCCTCTTTTTTGTTCTTCTCCAGGTAGCCGGTGATCTTGTCGAACATCTCGGGCACCAGCTCCACCGCCCGGTCCACGGCGCTGCCGGCGGGCGGCGCCACGGGCAGCAGCTTCACCGAATCCCCCTTGACGATGAGGAAGGCCACGGGAGCGATGTTGACACCGGCGCCGCTGCCGCCGCCGAAGGAGTTGTCGGCGTCGGGCTTCTGGTTCTTGGTGGCAAAGTCGCTGCCGCCGGAGGCAAAGCCGAAGGACAGCCGGGACACCGGGATGAGGGTCACGCCGTCCTCGGTGTGGATGGGGGTGCCCACGATGGTGTTGACGTCCACCATCTCCCGGATCTTCTGCATGGTGGTGGACATGAGCTCACTGATGGGATGGTTCTTTTCCATATGCTACCGCCCTTTCTGTCATATCTGAAGTCTGTTTCTCCGTTTCGCCGCGCTGCCGCCGCCAACGCAGCAGCACGCCCAGGGCCCGCCATCCGAAGCGCAAGCCAAAGACCGTCCCCTGTCCCACGGTGAGGGACAGGGCCGCCCTGGCCCGGATCTCCGAATGGGGCTTTTCAAAATCCACCGCCGTGCGGATGTCCCGCCGGCGGATATGAAAATTCTGCTCCAAAAGGCGCAGGACCATACCGATGACGGCGTTTGCGCTCCCGTAGGCCACCGCCACCGAGGCCGGGTCGCCTCCGGCCAGCAGGATATGGGCCTCCAGCAGGTCCACCGAGATCTTCCGGCGGAGGCTCCCCGCCGCCCGCAGGGCCACCGGCAGCAGTTCCCGTCCCAGAGCCAGCATGTCCTTTCCGCCCGGTCCCGGCTCCGCCGGCTTCCGGTCCGGCTCCGGAGGGGCGGAAGGCCGACCCTTCTTTTTTTTCAGCGGGTAGACCCGCAGGGCCGCCGGTCCGATCCGCAGCCGGACGGTGAGGACACCGTCCCCGTAGTCCGCCCGGACCCCCACGCGGACCAGGGAGAGGAGCAGCAAGGCAGCCAGGATGCACGCCAGGACCACCCAGATCACAGGGCCTCAGCCTCCCTCCGCCATGTTCCGCTCCGCCCGGGCCAGGGTCTCGGCGGCCGAGCGCAGCTCCTCCTCGGTGGGCTCCTCCCCCTCCTCCCGCAGGTCCCGCAGCTTTTCCAGGGCATTCTGCATGTCCAGGGAAAGCTGGCCCTCCTCCGGCGCGGCGGCGGGGAGCTCCGGGAGCTCCTCCAGGCTGCTCAGGCCGAAGGACCGCAGGAAGGTGGGGGTGGTGCGGTAGAGGATGGGCCGGCCGGGCACCGCCAGGCGGCCGCACTCCTCGATGAGCTCCCGGTCCAGCAGCAGCCCCACGGTGTAGGAGCTGTCCACGCCCCGGACCTGGTCCACGTAGGCCCGGGTGGTGGGCTGGTAGTAGGCGATGATGGCCAGCACCTCCAGGGCCGGCGGCGACAGCCTGGGCGGACGCCGGCTCTCAAAGGTCCTGCGGATGAGGTCGGCGTGTTCCGGCGCCGAGCAGAGCTGGTAGCTGGTCTCCAGCCGCACCAGCCGGATGCCCCGGCGGCTGTAGCTGTAGTCGTCCATCAGCTTCTGGGCCACCGCGTCTGCCGTGGCCCGGTCGATCTCCAGGGCCAGGCACAGCCGCTCCACCCCCACCGGCTCGCCGGCGGCGAAGAGGATGGCCTCCATGGCCGATTGGATCTCCTTCAGGTCTGTCACAGGGTCCCCTCCCTTTTTGCGTCAGTACACGTCGGTGGAGATGTCCATCTGGGTCTCTCCCTCCCCCGTGCAGGTGACGGTGCAGTCGATCTCGGTGCCCGCCAGGCGGATGCGCCGGGCCTTGCACAGCTCCAGCACGGCGATGAAGGTGGCCACCACCTCCGACCGGCTCCGGTTGCCCTGGAAGAGGGCCCGGAACCGGGTCACCCCGAACCGGACCAGCCGCTGGATGAGCTCGGCGGCCTTGTCCGACACCGGGTAGGGCTCCCGGCCCACGATGCCGTCGAAGGCGCTCACCGGCGGGGGCATCAGGGTGCCCATCCGCTCCCGCACCGCCAGCATGGCCCGGCGCAGGTCGTCCTTGTCGTGGACGTAGCGGTAGATCCGGTCGGCGGGCAGGGCCTCCGGCCCCTTGGCGATGTAGTCCCGGCCCACCTCGAACCGGCCGGAGAGCTCCGGCACCACCGCCTTGATCTTCAGATAGTCCTCCTGGCGCTGGTGGGCCTCCAGGGAGGCGATGAGCTGTTCCATCTCGGAGAGGGCCTCCTCGTCGTGGATGGACAGGAGCATGCGGGATTTGATGAAGACCAGCTGGGCCGCCATGGTGACGAATTCACTGGCCACCTCCAGGTCCAGCTCCTTCCGCCGGTCCATCCAGGCCAGATACTGGTCCAGGATCACCGAGATCTGGATATCCTTGATCTCCATCTTGTTCTTGCTCAGCAGGGCCAAGATGAGGTCCAGCGGTCCGGTGAAGTCCTCCAGGTCCTCCGCCTTGGCCTTCACCACTTTTTCCAGATGATAGATGGGTCCGTCCAACGGCGTCCTCTCCCTTTTGTCTTATGTGAGCAGATAGTAGGGCCAGGCCGCCCCCCGGACCAGCAGGTCCAGCACCCAGCCCCGGGCGGCGCTCAGGGGGGCGCTGAACGCCCCCAGCCACAGCAGTACCATGAGGAGGAGCATCCCCCACCGCTCATAGCGCATGAGCTGAAAATAGGCCCGGTCGGGCAGAAAGGCCCCCAGCACCTTGGAGCCGTCCAGGGGCGGGAAGGGGATCAGATTGAAGATGCCCAAGCCCACATTGAGGACGGCCAGGGTCTCGCAGAAGCCCACCAGGCCCTCCAGGAGCGCCGAGCCGGGGTGGTAAAAGGCCAGCAGGATTGCCCGGAGCAGCAGGGCCATATAGGCCATGACCAGGTTGGAGACCGGCCCGGCCAGGGCGGTGACCGCCATGCCCAGCTTGGGATTCCGGAAATACCGGGGGTCCACCGGCACCGGCTTGGCCCAGCCGAAGCCAGCCACCAGCATCATGAGGGCGCCGAAGGGGTCGATGTGGCGGATGGGATTGAGGGAGAGCCGGTGGAGGCGCTTGGCGGTGGGGTCCCCCAGGGCCCAGGCCGCCAGGCCGTGGCAGGTCTCGTGAACGGTGAGGCACAGCAGGATGGCCGCCACCGACAGCAGCAGGTCTATGAGCCCCGCCCAGTCCATATGTTGCGCAAAATCGGAAAAATTAGCCAAGGGCCGGGCCTCCTTTGATGATGTCCGGCGGCAGGAGCTTCCCCCGCAGGGCGGTCAGCTCCTCCTCCGTCAGGCCGATGGCCCGGAGATAGCCGGGGATGGAGCCGTACTCCTCCTCCAGCAGATCCAGGCAGCCGGAGAGATACTCCGCCCGGGAGGCGCCGGCAAAAGCAGAGAGATCAGGAACCCTCGCCTTGATCTGCCGGATGACGTCGGCCAGATAGGTCTCCGACACCTGGTAGTCGGCCAGAAGCTCCGTCCGCTCCGCACCGGCCAGCCCCAGCAGCAGGGCGGCCAGGAGCCCGGTGCGGTCCTTCCCCGCCGTGCAGTGGAAAAGGACGCCGCCAGGGGCGGCGGCCACCGCACGCAGGGCCCCGGCCACCCGGTCGGTCCCCTCCAGCACCCGGAAATATCCGGCTGCCACATCGTCCTCCAGATTGGGCATCCGGTCGGCCTCCAGCAGGGGGCAGACCACATAGCGGAACTCCGGCCGGCCGGCGAGCTGGTCGGGCTTGCGCCCGGCCTCTGCCTCGCTGCGCAGATCCACCACCGTGGTGATGTCCCGCTCCAGGAGCCACCGGAGGTCCTCCTCCGTCAGCCCCTCCGGGTTGTCCCCCCGGAGCAGCCGCTCCCAGGCTGTCACCCCGCCGGGGACGGGATAGCCGCCCAGATCCCGCAGATTGTACATCCGTCCCAGTGGGATGTGCCGCAGCATACCGCCGCCCCCTTCCGCATCACTGCATAGATT
>CALWYC010000141.1 GCA_944385655.1 uncultured Intestinimonas sp.
CCGTCTCCTCCGGCGACGAGACCATCGGCAAGCTGATCGCCGAGGCCATGGAGAAGGTCAGCCACGACGGCGTCATCACCGTGGAGGAGTCCAAGACCGCCGAGACCTACTCTGAGGTGGTCGAGGGCATGCAGTTCGACCGGGGCTACATCGCTCCCTATATGGTCACCGACACCGAGAAGATGGAGGCCGTCCTGGACGACGCCGCCATCCTCATCACCGACAAGAAGATCTCCAACATCCAGGAGCTGCTGCCCATTCTGGAGCAGGTGGTCCAGTCCGGCAAGAAGCTGCTCATCGTGGCTGAGGACGTGGAGGGCGACGCTCTGAGCACCCTGATCGTCAACAAGCTGCGCGGCACCCTGAACGTCTGCTGCGTGAAGGCCCCCGGCTTCGGCGACCGCCGCAAGGAGATGCTCCAGGATATGGCCATCCTGACCGGCGGCACCGTGATCTCCTCCGACCTGGGCTATGAGCTCAAGGAGGCCACCGCCGACATGCTGGGCCACGCCCGCCAGGTGAAGGTCAACAAGGACACCACCATCATCGTGGACGGCTCCGGCGATCCTCAGGCCATCAAGGACCGGGTGGCTCAGATCCGCAGCCAGATCGAGGTCACCACCTCCGACTACGACCGCGAGAAGCTCCAGGAGCGTCTGGCCAAGCTGGCCGGCGGCGTGGCCATCATCCGTGTGGGCGCCGCCACCGAGTCCGAGATGAAGGAGAAGAAGCTCCGCATCGAGGACGCCCTGAACGCCACCCGCGCCGCCGTTGAGGAAGGCATCGTGGCCGGCGGCGGCACCGCCTATGTGAACGCCGTCCCCGCCGTGGAGAAGCTCCTCAAGACCACCGAGGGCGACGAGAAGACCGGCGTCCAGATCGTGGCCCGGGCCCTGACCGAGCCCATGCGTCAGATCTCCGCCAACGCCGGCATCGACGGCTCCGTGGTGCTGGAGAAGGTGAAGAACTCCCGCAAGGTGGGCTACGGCTTCAATGCCCTGAACGAGACCTACTGCGACATGATCTCCGCCGGCATCGTGGATCCCACCAAGGTGACCCGTTCCGCCCTGGAGAACGCCGCTTCCGTGGCCGGCGTGCTGCTGACCACCGAGAGCCTGGTCACCGACAAGCCCGAGCCCCCCGCTCCCGCTGCTCCCGCCGCTCCCGATATGGGCGGCATGTACTGATAGAAGTACCGCTTATCAAGCCCACGGCCCTGTGCCGTGGGCTTTTTTTACGGGGGGCGAGGGCTTATCCCGTGGGGACCCCGGCAAGACCGAAGCGTCTTGCCGGGGAGAGGAGGAGCGACAGAATGAGCGAGCCCTGCCGCCTGCGGCGGGGCGAGGGATATGGCGTCCGCGACGACGAAGCCCCCCGCTCCCGCTGCTCCCGCCGCTCCCGACATGGGCGGCATGTACTGATAGAAGTACCGCTTACAAAGCCCACGGCCCCGTGCCGTGGGCTTTTTTACGGGGGGCGAGGGCTTATCCCATGGGGCCCCCGGCAAGACCACAGCGTCTTGCCGGGGAGAGGAGGAGCGACAGAATGAGCGAGCCCTGCCGCCTGCGGCGGGGCGAGGGATATGGCGTCCGCGACGACGAAGCCCCCCGCTCCTGCTGCTCCCGCCGCTCCCGACATGGGCGGCAGGCGCTCTCGCGCGTGCAGGCACGCGCTCGAAGGGCCGCAGCCTGCTGCGTCGCACTCGCTGCGCTCGCACGCTTGCAGGCTGAGCAGTGTTTTTTCCGAGGCACATGTCCCCGGAAAAAACAAAACTTCGTTTGATTCCGTCGTCTGCGGACGACGGAACTCTGCGAGGCTCCTGCACAAAACCCGAGGCACTTCTACTACCTTTTTAACAGGCTCAAAGCCCACGGCCCCGTGCCGTGGGCTTTTTTGCGGGCTCCGGGCTTGACAAGCGGCCCGTTTCCGCTTATACCCTGAATGGGGCGGTCCGCGCCGGACCGCCCCACTTTCTTTCCGCAGAAAGGAGAACGCCATGACCACAAGAGATCTGGAGGTCTTCGCCGCGGTGGCGGAGCACGGCTCCATGAGCGCCGCGGCCCGGGCCCTGCGGGTCAGTCAGTCCTCGGTGAGCCAGGCGGTGGCCGACATCGAGCGGGAGTACGGCGTACTGCTCTTCGACCGGTGCGCCCACAGCCTCCACCTGACGCCCACCGGCGAGACCCTGCTGGCCTACGCCCAAAAGACCCTGTTCCTGGTCCGGGAGATCGACGGCTTCCTCCGCAGCGGCACCTGCCGGAGCGAGCTGCGGGTGGGGGCCAGCGTGACGGTGGGCAGCTGCGTGCTCTCTCCCATCCTCCGCCGGCTCCAGGCCCAGCTGCCCGGTCTCCAGCCCCGGGTGGTGGTGTCCAACACCCACGAGATCGTGGACCTGCTCCTGAAGAGCCGGCTGGATGTGGGCCTGGTGGAGGGCCGGGTGGACCACCCCGGCCTGGCGGTCCGACCGGCCATGGAGGACCGGCTGGTCATCGTCTGTCCCCCCGGTCACCCCTTTTTCGGCCGCTCTTCGGTCCGTCCGGAGGAGCTCTCCGGCCAGGCCATGGTCCTCCGGGAGGAGGGCTCCGGCACCCGGGCCCACCTGGAGGAGGCCCTCCGGGGCTGCGGCGTCGCCTGCCGCCCCGCCTGGGTGTGCAGCAGCACCGAGGCCATCCTGGACGCCGTACGCCACGGCTTCGGCATCAGCGTCCTCTCCCGCCGGCTGGTCCGGGCCGATCTGGATGCCGGGCGGCTGTGGGCCTGCCAGGCGGAGGGTCTGGACCTGCGCCGGTCCTTCTCCCTGGTCCAGCACAGGAACAAGTGTCCCTTCGACGCCCTCACCCGGTTCCGGCAGGTGTGTCTGGCCTGGGGCCGGGAGGAGGATTCCACCGCACTATAAGTATTCACTAATGGTTATTTAAGAGTTCCATATTTTACATCGATCTAAGAATTTGGTAGGATACTTCTGTGAGAGCCCTTCCCCCGGGGACGGGCAGACCGGCGACACCCAGCCGCACAGAAGGAGGAATGTGGGGATGAGCTACGCGCTGAGCATCGGGCAGGCCGACCAGGCCCTGCGTGCGCTGGCCGAGCGCTACGACATCTACGCCCCCAAACGCTTTCCCAAGCAGGGGCGCTTTTCTGACACGGACGTCATCCGCTACGACAAGGTGGAGCGGGCGTCAGACATCGTCTGGGACGTGAAGTCCGACTACCCGGCCAAGGAGGTCATCACCCCCATCCAGCAGGCCATCTTTTACTTCGCCGAGGAGGAGTACCGGGCCAGCCGGGGCAGGCAGCGGCCCATCCTCCTCTTTGCCCGGCCCTGCGACATCCACGCCCAGAAGATCCAGGCCCGGATCATGGCGGGCAACGGCGGCTTCACGGACCACTACTACGCCCGGGTCCGGGAGCGGGTCAAGTTCATCCTCATGGAGTGCGCCGGCGGAGACGACACCTGCTTCTGCGTCTCCATGGGCACCAACGCGGTGGAGCCGGCGGACTACGCCGCCGCCGTCCGCTTCCGCCCGGACGGGCTCCTGATAAAGACGGAGGACCCGGAGCTGGAGGCCGCCTTCTCCCTGGGCGCCCCCTCGGACTTCGCCCCGGAGTTCGTCACCGAAAACCAGCGGACGGTCACCCTCCCCGACCTGGAGGACAAGGCGGTGCGGCAGGCCCTGAAGGCCCACCCCATGTGGCGGCAGTTCGACAAGCGGTGCATCTCCTGCGGGGCCTGCACGGTGGCCTGCTCCACCTGCACCTGCTTCACCACCCGGGACCTGACCTACGGCGACAACCCGGAGGCCGGCGAGCGCCGCCGGGTCACCGCCTCCTGCCAGATCGCCGGTTTCGACCAGATGGCGGGGCAGAAGGAGTTCCGCTCCGCCGCCGGGGACCGGATGCGCTACAAGGTCCTCCACAAATTCCACGACTACAAGGCCCGGTTCGGCGAGGGCCACATGTGCGTGGGCTGCGGCCGGTGCACCCACCGCTGCCCGGAGATGATCTCCATCACCGCCACGGTGGAGAAGATGAACGCCGCCATTGCGGAGATCAAGGCCGGCCTGGCCCAGTCTGAACAGGAGGTGGACCGCCATGTGTAACCCCGTCCAGCCCCAGCCCTGTCCCATCCTCAGCGTCCGGCAGGAGAGCGCCCACGAGTGGACCTTCCGGGTGGCCACCGACGCCAGGCCCCAGCACGGCCAGTTCATGCAGCTGTCCATCCCCAAGGTGGGGGAGGCCCCCATCTCGGTCTCCGCCCAGGGGGAGGGCTGGCTGGAGTTCACCATCCGCTCGGTGGGTCGGGTGACCAACGTGATCTTCCAGAAGCAGCCGGGGGACCTGCTCTTCCTCCGCGGTCCCTACGGCAAGGGCTGGCCGGTGGAGGCGCTCCGGGGCAAGCACCTGGTGGTCCTCACCGGCGGCACCGGCCTGGCGCCGGTCCGCTCCCTGCTGAACATGGCGGCGGCCGACCCCGGCTTCGCCCGCTCCGTCCACCTGGTCTCCGGCTTCAAGAACGAGGCGGGCATCGTCTTCCATCAGGAGCTGGAGGCGTGGCGGTCATCCTTCACCACCCTCTACGCCCTGGACAACGACCCCAGGGAGGGCTGGCGCACCGGCCTGGTGCCCTCCTTCGTGCCGGAGATCCCCTTTGACTCCTTCGGCGGCGACTACGCCGTGCTGGTGGTGGGCCCGCCGCCCATGATGAAGTTCACCGGCCTGGCCCTCATGGCCAACGGCGTGGAAGCGGAGAAGGTGTGGATGAGCTTCGAGCGCAAGATGTCCTGCGCCGTGGGCAAGTGCGGCCACTGCCGCATCGACGAGGTCTATGTGTGTCTGGACGGCCCCGTGTTCCCCTATACCGTGGCCCGGGACCTGGTGGACTGAGAGAGGAGGGGGACCATGAATCACGACATCGACATCAAAAAGCTGCGTCTGAACTGCTTCCGCCAGTCCAAGGTGCCCGGGGAGTTCATGCTCCAGATGCGGGTGCCCGGCGGCATGGTGGACGCCAAATACCTCTCCTACGTGGAGCACATCGCCCGGACCTGGGGGGACGGCAACTTCCACTTCGGCACCCGGCAGACCTTCGACATCACCGGCATCAAGTATGAGAGCATCCCCGCCGTCAACGCCTATCTGGAGTCGTACATCAAAGAGGTGGACGCCCAGCTGTGCGGGGTGGACATGGACAAGGTGGCCCACCAGCCCCAGCCCTGGGACCCCAAATCGGGCTACCCCACCATCGGCGCCCGGAACATCACCGCCTGCGTGGGCAACTACCACTGCATCTGCGGCAACTGCAACACCTTCGAGCTGGCCCGGAAGATCGAGCCCATCATCTTCCCCAGCCACTACCATATCAAGATCAACATCGCCGGCTGTCCCAACGACTGCAACAAGGCCCACCTGTGCGACTTCGGCATCATCGGCGTGGCCCGGATGACCTACCACCCCGAGCGGTGCATCGGCTGCGGCGCCTGCGTCCGGGCCTG
>CALWYC010000142.1 GCA_944385655.1 uncultured Intestinimonas sp.
TCACTTTTGATGACCTCAAAACCGCATTGGCCGATCAGAAAACAGGTTCGGATTTGGATTGCTCAACTGCACCAAAAGAGAAAGGCATCTGCTGAAAGCAGATGCCTTTCTCTTTTGGGTTCCGCCGCCCAGAGGGCGGCTCCACCCTTCGGTGATTGAAATGCTCGGGGCAAATGAATTGCCCCTGCGCCGAGGTTTTGCCTGGGGCAAAACGCTCGTACGGCGCAAAAGCGCCGCCGGCCAGAAGGCCGGTTTTCCAGTTATTAAAAATATCGATTTTACCGCCTCTTGCAAAAAAGAAGCACCTGTTTTGCAGGTGCTTCTTTTTTGGGTTCCGCCGCCGGGGCGGCTCCACCCTCCGGTATTTCAAATGCTCGGCGGAAGTGAATTCCGCTTGCGCCAGGTTCGCCTGCGGCAAAACGGCTCGTACGGTGCAAAGGTGCCGCCGGCTCAGAGCGGCCTCCTTTGCGATTCCCCCTTGACTTTTTCGGTTTTAGAAATATAATAGATTTAGAATTATTCTAAAATTGGTGCTGATGATCGTGACAGAATATGCCAAGAAAATTTTGGAGCTCGTGACCGGGTCCCACAGCCACATGACGGCGGAGCAGATCTTTGAGGCGCTGCGGTGCACCAACCCCAAGGTGGTGCGGGCCACGGTTTACAACAATCTGAACCGCCTGTGGGCGGAGGGCAGGGTACGCAAGGTATCGGTAGAGGGCATGCCCGACCGGTATGACCGGGCGGAGCGTCACGACCACCTGGTGTGCAGGGGCTGCGGCAGGCTGCTGGACGTGGATCTGGGAGACCTGACGGAACAGCTGGAGCAGCGGGTGGGGCGGTCCATCCTGTCCTACGATCTGAAGCTGCTGTATCTGTGTGAGACGTGCAGGGAGAGATCCCGGCAGGAAGAAGCGTGAGGCAGGGAGCATCCGCCCCTATCTATCCGGGCCCCCAAAGGGGATGTCCCCCGGCCAAAACGGCATCATGGCAAGAAAGGATGAGAAAAACATGAGCAAGTGGAAGTGTAAGGTTTGCGGCTATATCTATGAGGGCGAGTATCTGCCGGAGGACTTCACCTGTCCGGTCTGCAAGCAGCCCGCCTCCGCCTTTGAGAAGCTGGAGGAGACGCCCGCCGGAGGCGCGGGCAAGTACGCCGGCACCCAGACCGAGAAGAACCTGGCGGCCGCCTTTGCGGGGGAGTCCCAGGCCCGGCTCAAGTACACCTATTTCTCCTCCGTAGCCAAGAACGAGGGCTATGAGCAGATCGCCGCCCTCTTCCTGAAGACCGCCGAAAATGAGCAGGCCCACGCCAAGCTGTGGTTCGAGGAGCTGGGCGGCCTGGGGGACACCGCCAAGAACCTGGAGCACGCCGCCGAGGGCGAGAACTATGAGTGGACCGACATGTATGACGGCTTCGCCAAGACCGCTGAGGCGGAGGGCTTCCCGGAGCTGGCCGCCAAATTCCGCCTGGTGGCCGCCATCGAGAAGCGCCACGAGGAGCGCTACCGGGCGCTGCTCCACAACGTGGAGACGGCTCAGGTCTTCGAGAAGAGTGAGGTCAAGGTGTGGGAGTGCCGCAACTGCGGCCACATCGTGGTGGGCACCGCCGCCCCTGAGGTGTGTGCCACCTGCGGGTACGCCCAGAGCTTCTTTGAGCTCAACTGCGAGAACTACTGAGATCGTCCCTGCGGAGGAGCCTTTTCCCGACGCGGGGCGCAGGTCGATTTCCAGGAGGGCCGGAGCAAAGCACGCTTTGCTCCGGCCCTTTTTTGCCTGAAGTAGCCGGTCCGGACGCATGTGCGGCGAAACGGTTGACCGCAGAAGGGGCGGAAGCGCCCTCGAAATCGTCCTCTTTCAGGTACAGCTGGAGGATTCCGGTTGACATCGCCTGTCTAATGGTGTAGACTACCTTTGAGAAGTCTACGCCATTAGACAAAAGGAGGACGCCATGGATACGCCCAAGATCTATGAGAGCGAATACCGGTTCTGTCTCATCCTGTGGGAGCGGGGGCCGGTGCCCGCCGCGGAGCTGGTGAAGCTGTGCCAGGCCCGGCTGGGGTGGAAGCGCACCACCACCTACACCGTCATCAAGCGTCTGGGGGAGCGGGGGGTGCTGAAGCACGAAAACGGACTGGTCACCCCCCTGATCTCCAAAGAGGAGGCCCAGGTGTCCGAGCTGGACGCCCTGCTGGAGCAGAAGTTCCAGGGCTCCCTGCCCGCCTTCCTGGCGGCCTTTGCCCGCAGGCAGGCTCTCTCCGACGAGGAGGTGGAGGAGATCCGCCGCATCATCGAAAAGTGAGGTGGAGGCCGTGGAAGCGATCTTTCTCAAGCTGGTCAACCAGAGCCTCTCCGCCGGCTGGCTGGTGCTGGTGGTGCTGGCGCTGCGGCCGGTCCTCCGGCGGGCGCCCCGGTGGAGCTTCTGTCTCCTCTGGGGGCTGGTGGCCCTGCGGCTGCTCTGTCCTGTCTCCATCGAGAGCCCCCTGAGCCTCCTGCCCAGCGCCCAGCCCCTGCCGCCGGAGATCCTCTACACCGCCGTGCCCCGGATCAACAGCGGCATCCCCGCCCTCAACAGCGCCGTCAACCCCGTTTTGGCGGAGGCCCTGGCCCCGGCGCCGGCGGCCAGCGCCAACCCCACCCAGATCTGGTCCTTTGTCCTGGCCCGGCTCTGGCTGGCGGGGGTGGTCCTCCTGCTGCTCTATGCCCTGGTGAGCTATGCGCACCTGCGCCGCCGGGTGGCCACCGCCACCCTTTTGCGGGAGAACATCCGGGAGACCGAGGGGACGGACACCCCCTTCGTCCTGGGCCTGCTGCGCCCCGCCATCTACCTGCCCTACGGGGTGGCGGAGGGGGACCTGCCCTATGTGATCGCCCATGAGCGGGCCCACATCCGCCGGGGCGACCACTGGTGGAAGGCGCTGGGCTTTGTCCTCCTCTCCGTCTACTGGTTCCACCCCCTGCTGTGGGCGGCCTATGCCCTGCTGTGCCGGGACATCGAGGGGGCCTGCGACGAGAAGGTGATCCGGGAGCTGGACGGGGAGGGACGGCGGGGGTATGCCGCCGCCCTGCTCCACTGCGGCGTCCGCCGCCGGACCGGTGCGGCCTGTCCCCTTGCCTTCGGCGAGGTGGGGGTGAAGGCCCGGATCAAGGCCGTCATGACCCACCGAAAGCCCGGGACCTGGCTGATCGCGGCGGCGCTGGCGGCCTGCGTCGCGGCGGCGGTGTGTTTCCTCACCGATCCGGTGGTCCGCACGGAGGAGATCCGGGTGAACAACCGGATCTACACCAGGCAGGGAGAGGCCGTGGAGGCCCTGCCCGACGGCAGCTATGAGCTGGGCGTGCTGAAGAGTGTGCGCCACCATACCGCTGCCCATCCGGAGGAAGACTTCCGCGGGACCAACCTGGACGAAAAATATGCCGGTAATCGGCTCTACCAGAGCGGTGCGTCAGCCGATGTGATCTATCTGGAGGACCTCTCCGGCTGCTATCTCCCCTTCACGGCCCAGACGTCATCTGTGGCGGAATGGGTGGACTACACCGGTACGCCCTCCGAGATGGACTGGGACGGCGTGCAGGAGCTTCAGCTCCCCCAGTTCCCCAGGGTGACCTTCCGCTATACCCCCTATGAGGTCACCGCCGACGCCGGGGAAGGCGGGGAGCCCGCCGTCCTCATCACGGGCATGCCCGTCTGGAGCGTATGGCTCACCGACCTCACCGGGGACGGCCTCCCCGAGTTCTGCGCCACCCTCAGCTGGGGCTCCGGGATGATCGACACCCGGGTGGTGATCTACGACTACGCGGGCGGCGCCAGCTATGGGCTGGAGGACCGGGGGAACTATGACTATTCCCTCCGGTACAGCCCGGAGGAGGACCGCCTGTATGTGGACAAGCGGAGCTACTGGGAGGGAGAGCTGGTCTCCTCCGGCCCGCTGGTCTATGAGGACGGCTGCATCCGGGTGCTGGACGGCGGCCGGACGGGAGAGTAGGGCAGTACCTTACAAAACGGGCCGGACTATGGTATACTGACGCCAAAGGAGGTGGAGGCCCATGTACCAGTACAAAGGCTCCGACAGGCCCTCGGCGGTGGAGCGGGCCATGGAGCAGATCATCGGCTATATCAGCGACCAGGGCCTGGGGGACGGGGAGCGCCTCCCCACCGAGCGGGAGCTGGCGGAGCTGCTGGGGGTGGGGCGGAGCACCCTGCGGGAGGCCCTGCAGCGGCTGAGCACCCGGAACGTGCTGGAGGTCCGCCGGGGGGTGGGGACCTTCGTCTCCTACAAGCACGGGGTGGCCGACGACCCCCTGGGCTTCACCATGATCCGGGACAAGGAGCGCCTGGCCCGGGACCTGCTGGAGTTCCGCATCCTCATCGAGCCCAGGACCGCCGCCCTGGCCGCCCAGCACGCCACTGAGGACGACGTGGCCGAGCTGGAGTACCTGTGCGATTCGGTGGACGAGCTCATCAGCACCGGACGGCCCCACCTGGAGCGGGACCAGGAGTTCCACACCTGCATCGCCCGGTGCGGCGGCAACATCATCCTGCCCAAGCTCCTGCCCATCATCCACGGTGCCATCGGCGTCTTCATCGCCGAGACGGGGGGACAGCTCCGGGACGAGACCATGCGCACCCACCGGGCCATCCTCAACGCCATCCGCGCCCACGACCCCACGGCGGCCTCCGACGCCATGTATCTCCACCTCATCTACAACCGGGACCGCATCCGGCCCGACTCCATCACCCGGGGCGGCCGGTACGGCGTCCCGGAGGGAGGAACGGACGGGAGTTAGAATTTTTTGACAAAAGCGCCCGGATGACAGCGAAATCGCTGTCATCCGGGCGTTTTTTGCATTGTCAGACCACAGACGGGGCGAGGAGGCGGCGTGGTCTGACTACTACCGCCTTTTTCCATAGTTAGATTGCACGAAAATTGTGTCTATGGCTGAAAATGATTTTACATATTGACTTTTTGTGCTGGAAAGAATATGATTTCGCCAGAAAAACGGAACAAAAAACAAGGAAAAGTTAGGAGTGTATGGTATGATAAGTCAGGACATCCGCGCCATCGCGCCGGAGCAGGACCCCCTGCGCATGGGCATGGGCTGGACGGTGGAGGACCTGCCCAAGCCCCAGATCATGGTGGAGAGCACCTTCGGCGACAGCCACCCGGGCAGCGCCCATCTGCTGGGGCTGGTGGAGCAGGCGGTGGCCGGCGTGAAGGACCACGGCGGCAAGGCGGCCCGCTACTTCACCACGGACATCTGCGACGGCATGGCCCAGGGCCACGACGGCATCAACTACTCCCTGGCCAGCCGGGACGCCATCTGCAACATGATCGAGATCCATGCCGGGGCCACCCCCTTTGACGGCGGCGTGTTCATCGCCAGCTGCGACAAGGGCATGCCCGCCCACCTGATGGGCATCGGCCGGGTGAACATGCCCTCCATCGTGGTCACCGGCGGCGTCATGGACGC